>CAYJCS010000181.1:0-2915 GCA_964368715.1 uncultured Bacteroidaceae bacterium
ATCTAACCGTATAGTGCTCAATATTGCCACCGATTGCAAAATTGTTAACTGCATAAATGCTTATAGGGCACAACTATGGAAACAAGGAGAAAATATGGAAAACGACGAAATGAGGTCACTGGTTGAAGCCTTCCGCGGATACCGTGAGTTGCTCTCCCCCATTCAGGAAAGCCTGAAAGACTTGTCCGACACATATGACGAACTGAAAAGCGATCTTGAAAAATTAGGCGGCTCTTTTGACGGCTCCATTCACACAAAACTCGACAAGATTTACGAAACGCTTTCGGGTCAAGCAAAAAAATCCGTGGATTTAGCGGAATGTATCGACCGATTTAACCGCGAAAGCACGCGTTACAGCGACAGAGTGGGCGGAATACTTTCGGCATTTGACAACGCTGAGAAAAAATTGAAAGCGCTTGAAGAAATCGAAGAACAGGCAAGAATGCAGTTGCAAAAGCTGTCAGACATAACCGAAGAGAAAAAAGTCGGATACAACGTCAAAGAACTGCAAAAATCGCTAGAAAACTACAACACCAACGTTCAGCGCGTCAGCGACTATATAAATAAAGAAGTCGCCGGGGTGCTAATGTCTAATACGAGCGCAATCGAAAGCATACGTCAGGAAAACGAAAATATCAGCCGCAGGCTGAGCGAACAACACGGAGATATTGTGACGCTTGTCGAAACTTTCAAAGCGACTGAGAGCGCATTGAAAAAGGTTGCCGAAAGCGGCGACGTAAACGAAGCATACATCTTTGACGTGCTCGACCGCTGGGCGTCTTCACGCGGAGTAAAAACCAAAAAATAAAACATGATTGAAATCGACG
Source organism: uncultured Bacteroidaceae bacterium (assembly GCA_964368715.1). Taxonomy (GTDB): domain Bacteria; phylum Bacillota; class Clostridia; order Christensenellales; family CAG-917; genus RGIG4097. Next base: position 828 of record CAYJCS010000181.1, read on the forward strand.
ACAGTTTAAAAGAGGGAGCAAGACAACTCCTCAATGCGATAAGGTCCGACGACAAAGAGAGTTTTGACGCGATAATCGTCAATGCGCGCTACACCACGCTTTCTTTCGGACGTTTTCCGCTGCTGTCGCTTATCTATTTATACAATGCGCGTGCAATAAGCAAAGCCTACGAAAAAGAATTGATTTCAATCAAGGATTACAATTTCGTCGACGAGAACGAAGAAGCATATCAACTTTTCAAGCAATTCGCGGGAAGGAGTCTGCGACTTTACGCCAATAGTGACAGAGTGATAACGCCCGTCGAAATGCTGGCTGTTTTGGAGCATGACGAAAAACTGAAAAAACTATATAAAGTCGATAAATCACTGTTTGAAGAAAGTTCGGAAGGTGAAAAATCCTTATCATATATTTACGAAGCCACTCACGGACGAACTGCCCGCTCAACCGAAAAAGGACTGAAAGTTTCCCGCCGGCATCTCCCCAAAAGAAAACTGGCCACTGTAATTTTGACATCGGTTTTGGTCGCCGTATTCATTCTGTTTTCAGCGGGATTTACCGGATGGACGTTCAGTTTCGGAGACGGCAGTGAAAACAATCCTATAAAGATTTCGTCTGCGGATGGATTGACAAAAATGCTCGCTACAGACGACAGTTGCGTACTATCAAAAGACATTATTCTTGATTCGGTCAACTTAGAAGTATATTACGGTACCTTAGACGGAAACGGACATACTCTATATATCAATAACACGGTTTTTCCTTTTATAGACACTTTATATGGTAATATTAGTAACTTAAACATCGTATTTGGTGAATTAGATATAACCGCAGACAATTCGGTTTCTTTGTTCACAAATCATAACAAGGGTGAAATTTCACACGTAACATTAAACGCCGACTGCACGTTTACAGTGCCGACCGAAGAGGACGGAAAAGAAAATCCAACACGCTACATTTCTGTTGTGACACAACTTAACGACGGCGAAATTAAAAACGTAGCCGTAAACGGAAAAATTAACGTAAGCGGTAGCCACACTGTGAACACTTACGTTTCAGCCGTCGCAGGAAAAAATGGCGGACAAATATTATATTGCTCAACCTCCGAGGATATGAGCGTCACGACCGACACTGCGGATATAGGCGGTATCGTTTCTGAAAATCTTGAAGGGGGCACGGTAAGCGGTTGCGTGAACAAAGCATCGCTATCGCAGACAACCGCCTACGGCAACTGGAATCCCAACGTTGGCGGAATTGCGGTAACAAACGACGGTTCAATCATCGGCTGCGTTAACAACGGCTCGCTTAACGCCTCAAATAGCGACACCGACGATTCCGCAACTGAAAATATCTATATCGGCGGTATAACGGTATCAAACAACAAAGCGGTGAACAGATGCAAAAATAACGGCGCAATTAATGCTTCGGGCACGACCGTATACGTTTACGCAGGCGGAATTGTTTCCTTAAACTCGACAGGTGCGACATTGACCGAATGCGGTGAGATGGGCGAAATAAAAGCGGCCTGCGGTACAGCAGGTAACAATTTTTGTTTTGTTGGCGGCATTTCAGGCTATAACGACGGCTACGTTCTGAGTTGTTTTTCAAACGCCTCTATAACTTCTTCGGGTTTAAACGCAATAAGCGGCGGCGTGGTTGGAGTTTCGGACAACAATTCATTTATACAAACGTATTTGGGACAAACCGCTTTTTATGCAAGCAATTATTTTGTGGGAACTTCCACGGCGAAATTCGGAATTGCCTCATTCCTTTATGAGTATACCGACGAACTTACAGGCGAGAAAGGGACAGGCGTTTCACTGGGCGGAAACCTTGGGACGACTTTGTGTGTAAACCTCGATGCACTTAAAACGGCGCCCGTTTACTGGGAATGACTATGAAAAAAGATACGTTTTATTTTGTTTTGAAAATTATTTTGATTATTATGGCGGTGCTAGATGCGGCGTATCTCGGCTTTGCGATTTGGCAGTTGGTGTCATATTTTAGCGGTGCTGTTTTGACGCTTCGTACCTATGCCGCCGTATCATTAGCCGCTTTAGCGTTAAACGTCGCATTTCTTGTATATTTGAT
>CAYJCS010000182.1:0-411 GCA_964368715.1 uncultured Bacteroidaceae bacterium
TGGCTTTGACATCGTGGACTGGTACGGCACGAATTCGCCTAACAAAAAGGCGATGGTTTGGGTTTCCAACAACTTAGAATGCAGGATTTTTACGTTTGGAGAAATTATGGAGGCCTCCAACCGGGCCGCCAATTACTTTAGGTCATTAGGAATACAAAAAGGTGACAAGGTGATGCTTATTTTGCGCCGCCACTGGGAGTTTTGGGCAATTATCGTAGCTCTGCACAAGATTGGCGCTATTGTCATTCCCGCAACCGACCAGCTGAAAGAAAAGGATATCGAATACCGCTTTAACGCCGCAAACGTCAAGGCTATTGTCTGTACGGCAAAGGGGAGCGCGCTGTCCGAAGCCGAAGCTGCCATAAAAAATTGCAGTCAGGTGAAGATAAAAATCGTTGCCAACGGCAGTGC
>CAYJCS010000182.1:421-2851 GCA_964368715.1 uncultured Bacteroidaceae bacterium
CTTTGGACGATTCGGCACCGCTGCGCGACGAGCTTATGTTGATGTATTTTACGTCCGGCACGACTGCACACCCAAAGATTGCCGCGCACGAGCATACATACTCTTTGGCACACTTTGTCACGGCAAAATGGTGGCATAACGTCAAATCGGACGGACTACATTTCACCATTGCAGAAACGGGTTGGGGAAAAGCAGTCTGGGGAAAACTGTATGGTCAATGGCTTTGTGGAGCTTGTGTTTTCACATATGATTTTGACAAATTTGACCAAGATACGGTGCTCAAAATGTTTGGAGAATACAAGATAACTTCTTTCTGTGCGCCACCTACAATTTACCGCTTTATGATACACGAGGACTTGAAAAAATACGATTTGAGCAGCCTCGAATATCTAACAACGGCAGGCGAAGCGCTCAATCCGGAAGTTTTCAAAAAACTCAAAGAAGCAACGGGTTTGAGCATTATGGAGGGCTTTGGACAGACGGAAACAACGCTTAGCATTGCCAACCTTTTGAACACGACTCCGAAACTCGGCAGTATGGGCAAAGCCACGCCCATATACAAACTCCGCCTTGTCGATGCCGACGGAAAAGACGTGACTACGGGCGAAGCCGGAGAGATTTGTATCGACATAAGCGAGGGTAAACCATACGGTTTGTTCCGCGAATATTACAACAATAAAAAAGAAACAGATGCCGCTATGCACGACGGATTGTACCACACCGGCGACGTAGCCTGGAGCGACGAGGACGGATATCTCAACTTTGTCGGAAGAACCGACGATATCATAAAATCCAGCGGTTATCGCATAGGGCCGTTTGAAATCGAAAGCGTACTTATGGAACACCCTGCCGTTATCGAATGTGCGGTAATAGGCGTACCGGACGAGGTTAGAGGTCAGATTGTGAAGGCAACGATAGTCTTGAAAAAAGGCGTAACCCCATCGGAGGAGTTGAAAAACGAGATACAGCAGTTTGTAAAGCACCTGACCGCGCCCTACAAATATCCAAGAATTATAGATTTTGTGGCCGAACTTCCAAAGACGATAAGCGGAAAAATCCGCAGAACAGAACTTAGAAAATAATTTTGAATGAGCGGAGGAAACTCCGCTCTTTCTTTTGTTTGTTTGAGCGAAATTTATTTGTTTAAATTCCAATTTGACAGGTTTAGAATTAGCATTTTTAAAATTTTCGAATTGATTTTCCAAAATTTTGCATTTCGTCGGGGAGCTATGGAGGAAAATTGGTGTTGACAGCGCGCCTTTAAGCGTAGTAATATAGTGTTGTATATTTTGCGAGAGTGCGTGAGTACCCGCGCGTGCGCGTTACTGATGCAATCCAGAGGTGAATTTATGAGACACAACAAAACAGGCAAACTTAATCTGTGGACTATTGCGCGACTTTCAATTTTGGCTCTATGCTTTGTGGTCGCCTTTGCCTTTGCTTTGACGTCGGACGTATTCGACGGCAGCGGCGCTAACGCCAAGATTGCTTTGGCAGGCGACGTAACAGCCAGTGCAGGCACTGCTGCCGCAATCGTATCCGATTCAGAAATAACTGCGAATTCTTTCGGCTTTCCCGGCACTGCTGCCGGCACTTCCGAGTGGACGGGCACGTTTCCGTCCAGCACCACTGCATTTTCTGCATCAAATCTCAACACCTATGCAAAAATGGGAAGAGGAACAGGCGCGCCTGATGGCGTCAATATTACATACGATGAAACCTCGGCAGGCTACGGAAGCATAACTGCAACGGTAGCTGGCAACAACGCGCGTGAAGGCTGGCTGTATACAGCACTAAATTTTGATCCATTCGCATCATCGTTTATGCAGAAAATGCTCGTAAACGCAGCGGTTGTGACCGTGTATGCAAATGTAAGCGTCACTGCAAACACTTACGGAACTCACAACAACAGCGAAGGTGTGCCTACGGTTTGGGCGACAGCGCAGGCAGTAAGCGGTCTGCAAACAGGTGAAAACGTCAGCGGATGGGCTGATACGCAAATAGCGACAGGCTATTATTCCGGTAACACTCCGTCAACTTGGGGCACATTTACATCCGGCTGGATTCAACTCTCGCCGACAAACCGTTATATCGCCGTAAAACTGCACAGTCATCACGGCAAGAGCTCAGGCACAGCTTATTCCACTTTCTCGCATACCTTGTTGTTTAAAAATATCAACGTTCAATATAAAATCGTCCTTAAAAACAGCTGGACTGATAACAGCAGCCAAATTATCATGGACGGTGCGTCCCCCCAATGCGTATCTTTCGCAAATTACGGCGGTGCGGGCGGCTTTTATAATCCCACAACGGCAAACACCGGCTCCGGCTGGGCATATTTTCCCGGCGGAGATCCCAGCGGCACGTTGGGTGCTGCAATCAACAGCGTCAAAACCGCATACAACAGCGCGGTTGACTCCGTCCCCGGAG
>CAYJCS010000183.1:0-2771 GCA_964368715.1 uncultured Bacteroidaceae bacterium
TACAAACTGAACAAATGCCTATTTATCAAATCGTTGTGCTGTGTTTCGGCACGCCGACGGTTGCAGGCGATTCTCTGGGCCCACTTACGGGCAGTGCTCTAATTGAGCGCGGCGCACCTTGTTTTGTTTACGGAACGCTTAATCGTCCCGTAACCGCAAAAAACATGGAAGATTATATGGAATTTATAAAGTGCGCCCACGACGGGGCACTATTGCTTGCCGTTGACGCCGGACTTGGAGATAAAACAAAAATAGGTTCGTATTCGGTTAGGTCAGACGGAGTGTGTCCGGCGGCGGTCGGCGGCAAAAAAGCGCGAGTGGGAGACGTTGGAATTTTGGGAATAGTCGGCTCGCGTGAGGGCGACCACTATGCGGCTTTGTTATCCGCAAGCACACTTAAAGTGCAAGAAATGGCAGATAAACTTTCTGTTGTGATAAAATGTGCCGTTGAGAGTTTGATTGGAAATATGCGTACGGTTTAATGCGTTTTTAATCTTTTCAAGTAATATTGACAATATAAAACACTGCTCGGTCATCACGGCAGAAACCTGCTAAGCGTTAGGATATTCTGTCGTTGACTTTTTTGCGTTTACTCTTTATAATATTAGAACATATTATACAAAGTGCGCAAGAGCGCATTTTTACAAAAATGCACACACAAAACGCGAAAACACGCTTAAAACGATAAACACGCTTGAAAGCGAAACACTGAAAATCGCAAGTAGCACCAACGCAAAATCACCGCATTTACAGCGGATATCCTCGGAGGAAGAATGAAACCATCTACACGAAGAATTATCATAATCGTAGCGGTTGCTCTGCTTATTATTTTGGCAATCATATTGGCAGTTAGTCTGACCGGTCCCAAAGAAGTGCCTTATATCAGTTCCGACGCCAACAGCGACAGTCTGAAAAGCATGTATCTTAACGGCAAGGTCGATACGCTGTTTATTGAAGGCTCCTACACTGTAAACATCAAACTTAAAGGTGAAGATTCATACGATTATTTTTGCTATATCTCCTCGCGCACCGCATTTGAAGAAACGACTGCCGATTGGATGTCGCTGCCGGGTGCACCGGCAGTCAACGTCGTTTACAACGACCCCGCCAGCACTTCCACACTGACTTCGTTTATCGTTCCTGCCGTGATGCTCGTCGTTCTCGCCGGCATCTTTATTTGGGTGATGAAAAAATCCGGCAGCGTGAACAACAGCGCAATGAATTTCGGCAAAACAAAAGCCAATCAAGTTAAAAATATTAAGGTGCGTTTTTCCGACGTTGCGGGAGCTGAAGAAGAAAAGCAGGAACTTAAAGAAATCGTTGATTTTTTGAAGGAACCGCAAAAATTCACTCAAATCGGCGCGAGAATTCCCAAGGGTGTACTGCTTGTCGGACCCCCGGGAACAGGAAAAACTCTGTTTGCAAAAGCGGTTGCAGGAGAGGCGAACGTTCCGTTCTTCTCGATTTCAGGCTCCGACTTCGTTGAAATGTTTGTCGGCGTCGGCGCATCGCGCGTGAGAGATTTGTTCGAACAAGCAAAGCATAATATGCCCTGCATAGTATTTATTGACGAAATCGACGCAGTCGGTCGTCAAAGAGGCGCGGGACTGGGCGGAGGCAACGACGAAAGGGAACAGACGCTCAATCAGTTGCTTGTCCAAATGGACGGCTTTGAAACAAATGACAGCATAATCGTTATGGCGGCGACAAACCGCGCGGACATTCTTGACCCAGCGCTTATGCGTCCAGGCAGATTTGACCGTCAGGTTTTCGTCAATATTCCGGACGTCAAAGGCAGAGAAGACATAATGAAAGTCCACAGCCGCAACAAGCCGCTTGCGGCCGACGTCATTTTCAAAAAAATCGCAAGGCTTACAGCGGGTTTTACCGGTGCGGACATTGAAAATATGCTCAACGAAGCGGCAATACTCGCCGCGCGCGACGACCGCAAACAGATAAATCACCACGACATCACCGAGGCGATAAACAAAGTTATCGCGGGACCTGCAAAAAAGAGCAGAATTATCACGGAATCCGATAAGCGCATCACCGCATACCACGAGAGCGGTCACGCAATCGTTGCAAAATGTCTAAAAAATTGCGAAACCGTGTATGAAGTAAGCATAATTCCCAGAGGTGCCGCGGCAGGATATACGATAACCCTACCAGACAACGACAACAACCATATGACCAAACAGCAACTGCTTGATCAAATAGCGATGCTGCTTGGCGGCAGAGCGGCAGAAGAAATCGTCATAAAGGACGTTTCCACAGGCGCAAGCAACGACATTCAACGCGCTAGCAAAGTCGCAAGAAAGATGGTGACGGAATGGGGCATGTCAAAGGCTCTCGGCAATATGTTCTTGGGCGCAAGCGAAGAAGTGTTTTTGGGCAGAGATTATCAAACTCAACTCAATTACAGCGACGAAGTTGCGGCCTTAATTGACCAAGAAGTCAAAGTAATTCTCGACGAGCAGTACAAAGTTGCACTTGACACCATAAAAGCCAACCGCGGCGTTATGGAAGCCATGGTGCGTCTTCTCTATGAGAAGGAAACCATTTACGGCGACGAAATAGACAAACTGTTTGACGATCCGACCACGCCTCAAATCGAGTTACCTCCAAATCCCGAAAAGAAAGAAGGTGCAGAGGATACGCAAAACGGCGCGGATATTGATATCAATATAAGCGACAAGAAGGACGAAAAATAGTATGGGATACGACATAAAATCCTACAAAAAATCCTATCTTGACAAGATAATGGAAAACGA
>CAYJCS010000184.1:0-2763 GCA_964368715.1 uncultured Bacteroidaceae bacterium
TAAATACTCAAGACTACAAAGTGGACCTTAGTGAAAATCTGTGGAATCTCAAAAATACTTTGCTTGGCGCAAAGCATTGATAATATGCGCGCATATGCGTATGTTTGACTTTTGTTGACAATATCCGCACTAATAAAGAAAGTTTTTTTAACTCCTTCGACTCATAATCGAAGGAGTATTTATTAAGAGGTGGATATGAAAAAAAACAAAATTGCAACCGAACCGCGTTTTGCTGTCAAGTCTCGCGGATACGATATTGATTCGGTAGAAGCGTACATCAAATCTGAAAAGGAAAAAACGGACGCGGTTTTGGCCGAGCAGCGTGAGCGCATACTGTCACTGCGAGAGCAGTTGGAACATGCGGCGGAAATAATCAGCGATTACAGAGAAAGAGAAGAGGACATCAAAAAATCTATTATCAGCGCGACGGAAAAAGCCGATTATATGACCGCGGACGTAAGACTGCGCTACGGAATGGAATTGGACAGGCTCAATTTGTTCAGGACCAAATGGACCGGCGCATATGCCGAACTCAAAGACAGATACCACTTTGACAAGGACGCACTGAATGTGGAAAGCGTAGCGCTTTCTGCAAAGATGGAACTTGAAAGGTTTCTTTCCCGTGACTTTTCACTCTCATCCGGCGCGGAATTGCCTGAAACGGAAAAACAATTCAGGAGTGAAGCGGAAAGACTTGGAAGGGGCGAAAGCGGAGTGGCTGAATTGCGAGACAAGTTTTTGAGCGCGGCCAAAAAAAAGACGTCGGAACAACCTGCCGCGTTTTCGCTTGAAGAAGCGACACATCCCGAAGAAAGCCTGGAAGATATATGTCGCTCCATTGGAATAAAAGGCAAATATTTTTAAACTTATACAGTCTAAAAAAACGCTTGAGATTTGACAAAAAAGCATTGAAATTTGTGGAAACAAACATAAACCAAACAAAAAACCCGTTCGCTTGAACGGGTTTTAGATTTTGAATTAGCATTATTTCTATTTTTCCAATTTTACTTCTTTGAGCACGTAGGTGACGTTGCCGTCGACACTCGGCTCCACAATTTTGACCAAGACGTCGTTTAATGCCCAGCCGTTCACCGTAATGTCGTCTTTTGCATAATACAGCGTTTGTGTTGTGCCTGCCACTTTGGTGCTGCGTCCGATTGTCACTTTGTAGCATTCTTTTGCCTCCTCACCAAAGTACGGAGCGGATATACTTTCAACGCCGTTGCACGAAGCAGACAGTTGAATTGCCGCCGTTTCAGCGCTTACAATGGGCACTTGGAAAGAGAAGGAAAAGTTTGTGCCTATATCGGCTCCTCTGAGAGATTGGTGAAATTCGTTATTGTCATAGAAAGGGGAAGTGAGTGCGATATTACCGCTCACGTTTTCACCGCCGACCGTGCCATTATAGTCATAACCTAAATCTTTATAATCGCCGCGTGTTTCCAACGTCACCGTACCGTCAACGGTTTGTTTGCGGTAACTTGCAACAGGAATAAGATAATCACTGCCGTCGATAAGCGCAAAATAGCAACCTGTATTAAACTCGGTTGTGCCGATTTCCAGTTCGCCTGTGATGATATATCCTTTTTTGACGTTTAAAAGCGGAGTGTCGCCCAACTCGTCAACCGATTCTCCGGCGGGGCGCAACTGAATCGTCACGGTGTAAGTGCCGGTTGTGCCGTTTGGAGCTGTTACGTCATAAACGTAAGATTCGTAGGGGCGCCATACGTCTTCCAACTGGCCTTGAACGGTTGCAGATGAGCAAGCGCTGAACGAAAACGCGCATGCTGCGATAGTTAAAATCAAAATAAACGTTAGTATCAGCTTTTTCATAAGTGGTATTATAACTATAAATCTTTTTTTAGACAAGTATAAAGTTGAAACTGCTCAAAAATTAGTTTAAACGATTATTTGAGGCGCGCTTTAACCGTATAAAAATTTATTTTGACAAACAATTTATAATTATGGTATTATTTAGGTATGCAACTTAAGTCCAAAGGACTTAAGTTGCATAATCCAAAGTTTTTTTCTGTGTTATGATGATATTATGAAGCTGATTATTTCCAACACAACAAGAGGCGCTTTCGAAGGCGTGCTATCCGACATCAAAGCTGTTTTATGTGACGGCGGAGAATGTGTGGTTTTAACAACCGACAGAATGACCGCCACAGTTGAGAGGGCGCTACTAGATTCAATGAAAGTGGACGGCAGGGCGTGTTCTTTCAATTTGGATGTTACAACGTTTACTAGGCTTGGCACCAAAATGGTAAAATGCTTGCCGTCAAAATGTCTTACTCCGGAGGGCAGCGTAATGCTGCTTGCGGACGTACTTGCAAAGCGCAAAGACGATTTAGATTATTATCGTAATGCCGCTCATATAAACGGATTTGCTTCTGAACTCTACGCGGCTTTTACGTCGCTCAGAAACAGCGGAATATCATCATTGGAATTAAGGGAAAAGTCGGAGAGCTTTCCTTCTTCCTTGAAAAGAAAAATGTCGGATTTGGCGTCCGTTTACGAGGGTTATTTGGAAGCGCTCGGAGGCCGCTATATTGACTCCACAACAAGGTTGGAGGCTTTTACAAAATACCTTAAAGATATTTCATATAAGGGAGAAAACGTCCCAAAACACTTTTACGTTATTGATTTCACGGATTTCAGCGTTCCGCAACTTGACGTTTTGGACGCGCTAAACTCCTGTGCGCTGTCACTCACCGTCGGTGCGGTCAGCGGAATGAAAAACCCCAACCGCCGCATATATCC
>CAYJCS010000185.1:0-2753 GCA_964368715.1 uncultured Bacteroidaceae bacterium
GAATCAGGTTCAGCACCTACTTATACTCAAAAGAACACGGTAAAAGTTGCGGATGGGTATACTTATTATTCAAACGTAGATTTGCCTGAAGATGATGCGACTCCCATTGTATCCCTAAACGGCAACGGCATTCTTTACTCATATGACGAAGAATCCGCAAAATACACTTCGGGAGCGGTCCTAACTGAAGATAATGAAGTCAGAGGAGCATACGGATTTGTTTTGGCTTTTGTCGGTGCAGAAATAGAATATAATACCAAAACCGTTGAAACATTTATCGGCCGCGCATGCACAAAATACTCGCGCGAATTTGCAATGACCGTAGCGGGCAGTTCCGTCAACACGACCGTCTGTTATTACATTGACAATCAAACGGGCGTATGCCTAAAATATTCTCTGTCAGGCGATGTCAGTACTGCAACGGAAGGTTCAACCTCTAGCAACATAGCCTTTGAAGCCGAGAGTTTCACTATGGGGCAAACGGATCTTGACGCTGAAATTGCAAAAATTGCCGTTGTCGAATGGCCTTCTGCCACGCAATTTGCTTCGTTCGGCCTTGACAACGTAGCCAACCCCGGCGGAGACTTCTTCAGCGGTAATGTAACAATAGAAGACAATGATATCTCCTCCATCTCAATTTGTTTCACAATTGATAGTCTTGACGATGTTTGTGACCTTTGCGCTGACCTTTACGATGCAGGCGCAGTATATGATGAAAGTGGAAATGCAATTTCCACAGCCGACCTGCCCTCACCTAGCGATGACACTATAGCATTTCAAGGTTACACCCTAGACAACAACAGTGCGGGTCTTGCCGTTACTGAAAACGGTGACAATTATCTTGTAACAATAAAATTCAGCATGTCTGACATAAATTAAGACTTTATTTTTTAAGACTAAATTTCATAATCAAGGACTGCGCGTTGCGCAGTCCATTTTTTTGTTCGATATTAAAAAAAGAAATTTTTTTTCAAAAAAAGATTTGAATAATAAAAATGTATACGCTAAAAGCTTAAGCTGAGTCGTTTACGATTGACTTTGCTATTTCAGACGCATATAATTGCTAAATAATGTTATAAAAACTAAGGTGAAATATGACCGATATTGAAATCGCAAATCTATATACAATGAAACCAATCGTAAATATTGCCGCGAAATTGGGTGTGGCAGAAGATAGCATTGAGCAATACGGCAGATATAAAGCCAAAATTACTCCTCCGCTTGATCTGAAAACAAAAGGCAAACTCATTTTTGTTACGGCTGTCAACCCCACGCCTTACGGCGAAGGCAAGACTACCGTTTCAGTTGGTTTGTCCGACGGACTATCTTTGACAGGCAGAAAAACCTGTCTTGCCTTGCGAGAACCGTCTTTGGGTCCCGTTTTTGGCATAAAAGGCGGCGCGACCGGCGGCGGATACAGTCAAGTCGTACCGATGGAAGATATAAATTTGCACTTTACGGGCGATTTTCACGCTGTTACGGCGGCAAACAATCTGCTTTCGGCACTTATCGACAATCATATCAAACAAGGTAATTCGCTTAACATAAAAAACGTCTCCTGGCGCCGCACTATGGACTGCAACGACCGCGCTTTGAGGACTGTCGAAGTGGCGCTCGGCGGAGAGGTGAACGGAGTGCCGCGCACTGACGGTTTCGATATCACCGCTGCATCCGAAATTATGGCGGTATTATGTCTTTCTAACGATTTGACAGACCTAAAACGAAGACTGGGTAACATTATTATAGGCAACGAAGCTGACGGCAAAGATATTTATGCAAAGGACTTGAAAGCCGAAAATGCTATGGCAATCCTGTTAAAAGATGCCATAAAGCCCAATTTGGTGCAAACGCTCGGTGGCACACCTGCACTTATTCATGGAGGCCCATTTGCAAATATCGCCCACGGTTGCAACTCGGTTTTGGCAACAAAAACCGCTCTTCACTACGCCGATTACGTTGTGACCGAAGCGGGTTTCGGCGCGGAACTGGGTGCGGAAAAATTTGTTGATATTAAATGCCGCACGGCAAATTTGAAACCGTCCGCAGTCGTTCTTGTTGTCACTGCGCGCGCGCTTAAGTATAACGGCGGAGCGGCCAAAGACGAAGTCAACCGCACAAACCTAGATGCTCTTAAAAAAGGTTTATGTAACCTTGAAGGACATATCCAAAACATCAAAAAATACGGCGTGCCTGTGGTCGTTGCCATAAATCATTTTGTTACGGACACAGTTGAAGAATTGTATGCAATAAAATTCGCTGCCGAAAATTTGGGTGTAAAGGCTGTTGTTACAAACGCTTGGGCAGACGGCGGCAAGGGATGTGTTGAACTTGCAAACGAAGTTGCTGCTCTATGTGAAATTGAGTCAAAACTAAATTTTGTCTACCCTGTCGATGCGGCTATGGAAGAAAAAATTTCTGCGATTGCTCTAAATTTGTACGGAGCCGGCAGAGTTGTTTATAGCGACGAGGCAAAGATAACTCTTGACAGCCTCAAAGGAAGCGAATATGAGCATTATCCTGTTTGCATCGCAAAAACTCAATATAGTTTTTCACCCGATGCAAAACTATTGGGAAGACCTACCGGTTTTGATTTGTACGTCAGAGAACTCAAAGTGAGAGGCGGTGCAGAATTTGTGGTTGCAGTGTGCGGTAATATCATGCTGATGCCCGGATTATCCGCTCATCCAAACGCCGAAAATATGACAATTGGCGCAGACGGCAAAATAAGCGGATTGTTCTAAAATGTCTTTACT
>CAYJCS010000186.1:0-2646 GCA_964368715.1 uncultured Bacteroidaceae bacterium
ATGGCGCAAAATTCAAAAGGGCAACAAATGGGGCTTTTTTGACGGCTTTAAGACAGTTATTCCTGCAATGTACGACGAAGTCGCTTTTTTCCGTGACGGGCTTGCCTCCGTCGAAATCGACGAAAAATGCGGCTATATAGACAGCACAAACAATATAGTAATCCCTTTGGATTATGAAACGGCTATGAGTTTTTCAGAAGGATACGCATGCGTTGTAAAAGGCGGGAAATGCGGTTACATCGACAAGGAAAACAACGTTGTAATCGATTTTGAATACGACGCGGCAACTCCCTTTGAAGAGGGTGAAGCCAAAGTGAAAAAAATCGGCAGATGGGGCACAATCACCCCGGACGGTGTCGTTAAATGGATAATTTGACAAAACATAAATAGCGATAAGGAAACAACAAAAAACAAATGAAGATAAACAATAGAATTTGTCGGACGGCTTTGGCTTTCTACCTAGTTGCCCTTTTATTTTCTTGTTTGGGCGGTGCTTTTGCGCCAACTGTTGTTCAAGCCTACCTTTCAGATGAATTTACTTCTGCCGCGTCAATTGATGACGGCGATTGGTATTTTGGAGAAAACTATCTAAATATTGAATATGTCAAAACCGTTGTGAACGGCTGGAAAGCCGACGAGGATTTTGATTGGGAAGGACTCGAAGCGGATCCTGTGAAAATTGCCGTTGTCGACAGCGGTATCGGTTGCGGATACATAGATTACGGTGCGGGAACAGAAGCGCCTTGCACAGATTATTACGGCGAGGGCATAGATTATCGCATTTCTCCTTTTTTCGACGACGTACTTTTGAAAGAAAATGGAAATATAGTCTATAAAAATGTTGGCACTACTATGCACGTCGACACCAATGACCATCCGGTGATTGAGCAAGACTATGTTTACGACAGCGGAGAGGTTGCAAAGGATCTTGCCGATAATGCTCAGGATAACCACGGCACGCACGTTACGTCCACGGTCGGGATATTAATCAAGGCGCTGGGGCTTGAAAATTATATCAAAATAATTCCCATAAAAGCAAATTCGTCAATTTATAAATCCGGCACTGCTGTAAAATATACGGCGCGCTATACAAAAACAAATATTGAAAAAGCGGTGAATTTTGCAGTCAATAAGGGCGCGGACGTGATAAATCTCTCGTTGGCATCCTCAGATTCAGGCTTTACTTTTTCCGTAAACGCCGAAAACTCAGAAAAACCTGTTGTTGTTGCCGCCGCGGGCAATGACGGATTAAACGCAAAAAGATATCCCGCTGCGTCCGATGACGTTTTGGGCGTTATGAATTATGCTGCCGGTACGAGTGAACCGACTTTAGCGTCCTCATCAAATTACGGAAGTTCATATGACATTTGCGCTCCCGGCACAAGCATCACCGCTCTTATTGACGGAAAGGACGGCTACGGCACCTTGAGCGGCACCAGCATGGCGTCGCCTATTGCGTCCTTTGCGAGTGCGCTCTTAAAACTGCGCTACCGCGCAAACAATGAACTGCATTTGACTTCTTCAATGATAAGAGAATTGATTCCGGAGTGCGCGAGCGATAAAATTACAAAAAACGGTGAGCAATTAAGCGTGCTTGACCTGACCGCTATTGCAACCGCTGATTTTGCATCCGATAAGAATTATTCTGAATTAATAATCGGTGAACCCGAGGCCATCTACGTTTCCACTCCCAGCAATCAAGTTCTTTTGGGTGACAGCATAACTTTGGATGCAAATTATTTCCCAAAGCAATCAGTAACAGACGGTAAAGTCATTTGGTACCGTATTAAAGATAGTATCATAGAAAAATTTGCCGAAGGCATTAGAGCGATTTTCACTCCCGATTCAGTGGGAACTTACTCATTTTATTGTTCACTTGAACAAGACGGATTGCAAAGTATCGATGCCCAATACATCACAGTTTATTCAATGTACAATAGCTTGGAAAACGTCGACTTTATGATTGAAAACGGCGGCAGCGGTCTTTCGGGTCTTACCGATGTGACAATCGAATCCGGTTCTACTATGGATTTAAGCCTGCACGGAATTGAATTTTTAAATCCCAATACAAACAAACTGAAATGGTATATTGACGGTTATTTTGTGTCAGGCGAAGCCAATTATCACTTTGCTCCTCTTGCATCGGGAAGGTATGAGGTCTCAGCAAAAGTCAGTGACCAAACAGTTGCTTCTATTATTGTGAACGTAACCAATACCGCTTTGGGCGACGGCGTTATCGAGGGCGGGGACGAAGATCCCCACTCATTCGGTGACTCAAGCAAAGAGCGTGTGGGGATGATAGTCACATGTGCGATTGTCGGTTCTGCAATGCTCATTGAAATAGGGTTTACTATTTACTACCTTTACAAAAAAAGAAATCGCTCATAATTGCATTGTTGTGAAACAATATAAAAAAATTTTGTCGTAAATTGATAT
Organism: uncultured Bacteroidaceae bacterium; assembly: GCA_964368715.1. GTDB lineage: Bacteria > Bacillota > Clostridia > Christensenellales > CAG-917 > RGIG4097. Next base: position 2,437 of record CAYJCS010000186.1, read on the forward strand.
AAATGAAACAAATTAACCCCTTGAGCGAGGGTAAACATGCACTCACTCGTTACGAAGTTGCTAACAGTCGCCGCAGGGCGGCGACCGAATCGAGTGCCGAGTGCCAGACAAAAGTGCGTTAAGCCCAAGCCGCACAGAAGTCGCGAAGCGGAAAAAGGGGGCACCCCCACCGCGCAAAGGCACGCGAACGGCAAAATGGGTTATACGATA
>CAYJCS010000187.1:0-2621 GCA_964368715.1 uncultured Bacteroidaceae bacterium
GCCTTTGCGCGGTGGGGGTGCCCCCTCTTTCCGCTTCGCGTCTAGGTGCGTCTGCGACTGGCGTACTGTTCGTTCGGGCAAGCCCGCTGTTCGAGTGGGCTTTTATCCGCGCCCTGCGCGGATTTTCGCAACTTCGTAAGTTGCCAACGTCCGTTTATGATTACACTCGCTCAAAGTATAGTAAAGCAAGTGCTCGGCACTCGATTCGGTCGCCGCCCTGCGGCGACAGTTCGTAACTTCGTAATAAGTGTGTGCGGTATTCACTCTCGCTCAAAGTTGGCGCGTAAAACCGCCACAATAATGTGCGCGACATAATAGCAGCGGCCCACGCCTTTGATGTGATAAAGTGACAACAATAAAATAAAATCCACACAGACAACCGACTAATATTCGCAGAATTCTTATGCCTAAAATATTTGCAATTTGAAAAGGTATTTGATATAATGCCTAAATGTCGGTGGACGCTGGTGTGGCTCAGTCGGTAGAGCGGTTCACTCGTAATGAACAGGTCGGCGGTCCGAATCCGCCCACCAGCTCCAAAAGCCTTGCTTAATTGCAGGGCTTTTATATTTTCTTAACCGTCCTGTATTTGCCTAATGTTACTCTTTTTCATAGCAATTGCTTAAAAAACTACACCTTATGCGAATATCTTACGCTTAGTCGATGGACGCGATGCGCAACAAACTACCGGGGCAATACGATGAAAGTACGAAGGTAAAAAAACATAAAAAAACAGCCCCCGATTAAGGGGCTGCGTTTTTTTAAGAGGTGGTGCTACTACTATAAACCTGCATTTGCAGGGTGGATATCGGCTACCCGCACAGTTTGTCTTCCACTGATATGATGAGGCCTGACATATGTGCTCAATAAGGACGCGCCGTTCCTAGAAAAGTCTTGTGGTTCAAAGACATAGCACCACTCTGGCATCGGGATATTCTCCCGACAACATTATACTAGCACAAATCCGAAAAAAAATCAACCCCCAATTTTTGAATGAGGGTTGAAATGTTGGATTTCGTTGTTCTAACCGTGTGGATTTTTTGACGGTTACAATTCTCGGCTGACGTCTATGCTTAACGTTTGGTCGTTTTATGCTTCGGATTGTTGAGAGACGGCTTATTTCCAGAAGCAATATAGGTATGCGCCGTCTTTATCTTTTTGCATAAGGTCACAGTCGGGTGCGTAATAGGTGAATTGCTCTTCATAATACTGATCGGCGTACATTCTGCCCATATTTCTTGCGTTGGGGGCGTCCCAATGCTCATACATATTCCATTGTTTGAAATAACCGTTGTCCCAAAGTTGGAAAGTGACTTCGATATCCGTAAACGACGCCTCTTCGTCGGCGGCGCTTTGGCTGTCTTTTACTGCCCAGTTTGTATCTGCGGCGGCGTAGGCTCCGTCGACACTGTTAAGTACGACTTTTACTTCGTAAAACTCGCCTTCTTCGTCATATTTGACGTATGCATTTTTTATGGAGTTGAAGAAAGGATCGCCGTCGGCATCATAAAAGATGTGTTGGTCGGTCTTTTCATAACTTATAATTCTGCCTTCAATGTCTGCATAATCGTTGCAATCGCGGTATTGGGGTATATAAGTATTTTTTACGTCTGCTCCGAAGATAGCGTCAAACTTTGTTCCATATAGGTTACCAACCGTGTCGTAATAAGCGTTGCCGATGCCGTAAAGCGTTTCGGGAGTCTGCGCCTCACTGCCTTTATAACCGGCCATTGTGTAAGGAATGGGGTTTTCCATTCTTGAACGGCGATCTAAAAGTTCCGAATTGTCATATTTTTTGCTCCAATCGGCAACTCTGTTGCCTTGCGCATCCTTTGTAAACCTACCCGTGTATTGATAATTAACGTCTTCGTCGCCGAGTTTATAATAGCGTCTTTCCACCTGTGTTGGTGTAAAGATGGCCATAATCGCGCCCAAGGCACCGGAGGTTTTCTCCATATTGACGGCTTGAGAGCGCCATCTAAAGGCTTCGCCCGTCTTATTGTTTCTGATGTCGACAAGTTCAAAATCAATGCCGACGGGATTATCAAGCAGATACGATTTTGCAGTGCCGGTGGAATAATAGCCGGAGCAATCGGCGGTAAGCATGCCGATATTGCCTATTTCATAGAGTTGATAAGCAAGCTCCAAAACAGCGGGATCCTCTGAAAGTTTGTCTGCATCGGACGGGATAGATGCAAATACCGTTCTTTCGGATTCGGGAGTATCTTTCTCAAACTTTGTCAAAGTGCCCTCTTCGTCGAATACGGCAGTCCAACCGGGCTTTTGAGAACATCCCACGAAATATTTCATGGATATAATCGGATCTTCCTCTGCTTCCCAGCAAAAAAAGGTGCCGGCCATTGCAATGCAGGTAAAAATAATCGCAAAAATCAAAGCAAACTGCCTGCCCATTATGTAATTGTACGGTGATTTTTTTAAAACTAGTTCCAATTTTTCTTGGCGGACGTTGACTTTTCTTTGCAGCGAGTTCGCCTTCTTATTTTTTTTGTCAACGATACCCTCAATTTTGAGAGCGCCCGATTTGGAAATGAAAGAATCTCTATAACTCATAAATCCCTCTTAGGTTTTAATATAAGTATTTTACTACTTTTTGCTCTGCT
>CAYJCS010000188.1:0-2602 GCA_964368715.1 uncultured Bacteroidaceae bacterium
GTGGCTCTGCCAATCTTGCTTATCTCGTCTGCGTGCACCCTGATTATGATTCCGTTGTCGGTTATCATCATAATGTCGGTTTCACCGTCAAGCACCTTAAGGTTTACAAGCGCGCCAGTCTTATCGTTGAATACGCCTGCCTTTACGCCCTTGCCCGCTCTGCCTTGAAGAGGATAATCGGACACCGAACTGCGCTTTCCGTAGCCGTTTTCGGTCACCGTCACGATTTCGCTATCGGGTCCGAGCACCGCCAAATCTTCCATATACGCGCCGTCTGCCAATCTCATAGATTTGACGCCGAGAGCCGTTCTGCCCACCGTGCGGACGGTCTTTTCGTTGAAGCGGATGCAGTAGCCTTCGCTTGATGCCATAATCAGTTCGTCGTTGCCCAAGGTCAAAACGGCCTCGATAAGTTGGTCTCCCTCGTTAAATTTGATTGCTATCTTTCCGTTGCGTTTAACAGAATCGAATTCAGTAAGCGGAGTCTTCTTTATCAAGCCCTGTTTTGTGGCAAGCACCAAGAATTTACCTTCTTTGTCTTCGGGCAGACGCAGTATTGCCTGCACTTTTTCGCCGCTGTCGAGTTGCAACAGATTTACAAGCGCTCTGCCTCTTGCGGTCTTGCTCGCTTCGGGGATTTCGTATCCTTTGAGCCTGAACGCTTTGCCTAAGTTCGTGAAAAACAGCATTTCTTGGTGTGTGTGACTTATAAACAATTTTTCCACAAAGTCGTCTTCTTTTGCCTTATGCCCCGTGATACCCACCCCGCCGCGGTGTTGAGAGTGATATTCCTTGACCGCTTGGCGCTTGATATATCCGCCGTGAGTCATGCTGACGACGATGTCTTCTTTTTCGATAAGGTCCTCGATGTCGATTTCGGAATAATCATAACTGAGTTGAGAGCGTCTCGGAGTGCCGTATTTTTCTTTTATCTCGCTCATTTCGTCGATAATAATTTGCTTTACGGCGTTCATATCGCCCAAAATGCGGGAGTACTCTTCAATTTCAATGCGTTTTTGATTCAGTTCATCATTGATTTTCTCAACCTCAAGCCCTGTAAGGCGTTGCAGTCGCATTTCGAGAATTGCGACAGCCTGCGCCTCGGAAAGCAGGAAACGCTCGCCCAATTTGACAATGGCGTCACCACGGTCGGCGCATTTTTTAAGCAGTTCGACAACTTCGTCGATGTTGGCGAGTGCAATCGACAAACCTTCAAGTATATGAGCGCGCTCTCTTGCTTTTTCGAGGTCGAAACGGGTGCGGCGCACGATGACGTCCTCTTGGTGAGCGACGTAACACTCCAACAATTCTTTGAGATTTAAAACGCGCGGAACACCGTCCACCAATGCCAAAAGAATGATTGAATTGTTGATTTGAAGTTGAGTTTGTTTGAACAGCGTGTTCAAAACAACTTGCGCGTTGAAATCCTTTTTCACGTCGATAACTATACGCATACCGTGACGGTCGGTTTCTTCGCTGATGTCGGAAATGCCTTCAAGACGTTTGTCTTTGACTTGGTCGGCGATGTTTTCAATGAGTTTTGCTTTGTTGACTTGATAAGGGATTTCGGTTATTACGATACGGCTTTTGCCGTTTGGCAGTTCGTCGATTTCCGTTTTTGAACGAATGACTGCCGCGCCTCTGCCCGTGCGGTAAGCCTGCTTTATCGCCGCTCTTCCAAGCACCAAACCGCCCGTGGGATAATCGGGTGCGGGGATAAAATCCATAAGATCGTCAACGGTAAGCTCAGGATTTTTTATAAGAGCGACTGCTGCGTTGATAACTTCACCGAGGTTATGAGGAGGAATGGAGGTTGCCATACCCACTGCAATGCCGTCTGAGCCGTTTACGAGCAAGTTGGGAAAGCGTGAGGGCAGCACGACGGGCTGTTCACGCGTATCATCGAAGTTGGGATAAAAATCTACTGTTTTTTTGTCGATATCGCGTATCATTTCAAGCGCGATTTTGCTCATTCTAGCTTCGGTATAGCGGTATGCGGCCGCAGGGTCGCCGTCAACCGAACCGAAGTTTCCGTGTCCGTCGACAAGCGGGCATCTTATTGAGAAATCCTGCGCCAGACGCACCAAAGCGTCATACACGGAACTGTCGCCGTGAGGATGGTACTTACCAAGCACTTCACCGACGATTGTAGCGCATTTGCGGTAGGGTTTGTCGGGAGTCAAGCCGTTGTCGTTCATTGCATACAAAATTCTGCGGTGAACGGGTTTCAGGCCGTCTCTGGCGTCCGGAATAGCACGCGATACGTTAACTGCCATCGCGTAGGAAATAAATGATTTTTTGAGTTCCCCACGAACTTCGACGGGCACTATTTTGCTTTGAGAAAGATGCTCGATGTATTCTTTATCTTTATCGGTCAGTTGTTTGTTAGCCATTTTTCACTTCTCCTTAGACGTCCAGATCTTCAACCAGTTTTGCGTTTTCTTCGATAAACTGGCGGCGCAGTTCGGGCTGTTCGCCCATAAGAATGGTGAACAACTCGTCGGCGGCGATAGCATCTTCCATCGTCACTTTCAGTAGCGTGCGGTTTTGCGGATCCATAGTGGTTTCCCAAAGTTGGTCAGGGTTCATTTCGCCAAGGCCT
>CAYJCS010000189.1:0-2582 GCA_964368715.1 uncultured Bacteroidaceae bacterium
ACCCAAGGCAAGATATACCGCTTTGCGGTTTTTTGATGTCTTGGTTCGGAGGATTGGACGAAAACGAGCTTAACGAGATTTCAAGATTTGCAAAAGGTACGGATTTGGGATTTTACGATGCTCTCTTGCGCCGCTCCCAAACTGACGATTATTTGGGAGAAAAGATAAATTCGCTTTTATCAACAATGGATAATTATCGGCTAAAAGCCAGTTTCTTGAGCGTCGGAGAATTACTTTCAGCCATTGTCAGAGATTACAGCTACGACGCGCTGCTTATGAAAAGCGGAGAAGCGGTTGTCAACGCTCTTGAAGGGTTTTTAACTTCCGTTGCCGAGGCGGGCACGGTGGGCATAAGCACATTTTTAGGGCGATATGCCGAACTTAATTTAACTCCCGACAAAAAACCGTCCGGGGGGAACAGAGTGCACGTTTCAACCTATCACGGCTATAAGGGATTGGAAATCCCGGTTGTTTTCTTGCCAAATATAGGAGCGACAAAATCCACAAAGAGTTACAGCGGCGACGTCATTATGACGGGCAAAGGGTATATCGGGCTTAATAGATTCGATTTTGATGGTAAAACCAAAAGCACCAATACGCTTTCAAAAATCGCCGTCACAACGCTTATAAAAGAGCGGGAACACAAAGAAGAAATGAGGCTTTTTTACGTTGCACTCACGCGCGCAAAAAAATACCTTTACATCACAGGCGCGGGCGATGCGCAAAAGTTTAACAAACTTGACGACAAACCGATTTACAATGCAGAAAACAGTCGGCTTGCACTTTTGGAAACCGCCAGAAACTGCGGGTTTATAACCACTGATGCAATAGGGCACAGCGATATTTCCGAGTTTGTAAAATCTCAAAAAAAAGAGGCGCCGTTGCTAGAATACGATTCCGTCGATCCAGATGAACTGTCAAATATTGTACGCGCTGTTTCGGAGGGCAGAAAGGCGTCCTATACTCACTTGGAGGCCACGACTCTTGCGATGAAATACAGCGTTTCTGCACTCCAATCCATAGGAAGCGATGCAGTGCTGCTCGATGATAAAGATGCGGGCGAAACGCGCAGATATGAAGACAAAACCGATATAGGCACGCTCTATCACAAAGTGATGGAAAACATAGATTTTTGCGCCGCAGATAAACCCGCCGTCAAGTCTGAACTTGAACGTTTGGTTCAAGAGGGCACAATAACCGACAAAGAAAAGGACTCTCTTGACATAGACGGGATAGTGTCAACGCTCGCATCGCCGATTATGAGACTTGCCGCAAAATCCGTATGTTTGAGAGAAAAATCCTTTATGATGTACGTACCTGCAAACGAAGCGGTCGAAGGCGTAACGACTTGTGATATGGTACTTGTGCAAGGTGTTATCGACCTTATAATCCGCGCCGACAAAACAATTTTGGTTGATTATAAATACTCCGCTTTGAAAAACAGAGAAGCAAGGAAAAAGTACAAAAAGCAACTTTATCTATATAAAATGGCACTTGAAACCGCGTTTTCAGAAAAAATAGCAAGTGCTTACGTTCTTTCGCTCAAAACCGGAGAGACTTTTAGCATGGAAGAATTGGATGCGGATTAAACAACTTTTGTGCTCCAATTTATTCCTAAAAATGGCCTCGCAGACGCACGAATAGTTTCTTTTGAAGCGGGATTGAAAAAATAACGCGAAAGTATTGATTTTTCTTATGCGTGTGTTATAATCATACACAGTATGCGATGCGTTAAGCGCGACTGGGAGAACAAATGAATTTTTTTGCTGAAATTTTCTACGGGCTTGCTTCTCTTTCCACAAAACTGCCTTCGGTGCCTGTTGGGGCGTATTTCATTGTCGTGCTTCTGGCTTTGGTAGTGGCGGGCGTTGCCGTCGGTTTTTCTTATCTTGGAAACGCGGCCGGCAAGATGAAACGCAGTATCAAAAAAACGCTTGGTTATCTCAAACTGAAATCCGAAATCAATGAAGACAACGTCGGCGATTTTACGTACACTTGCTTCGGAAATTCTTCTCCGCGCGCACTTAGAGAAGCTTGGGTTAAATATCTCGGAGTGCGATTCGGTTATCCAAGCGACATAATGTCTGAAAATGACGTTTTTGACCGCGAAGTCAAAAAAGCATCAGTATTTCTTGCTTCGATATTTATCGGCGTAGCTCTTATCCTCATAGGTTTCTTTGCATTTTGGGGCATGAGCCTTGACAACAAAGCCGGGGTTGGAGTGATAATTTGTGCAGGGTTGCTTTTGAGCGGCATAATATATCTTGTCTTGGTTTGGCTCTCGAAAAAGCAATACACTTCTACAAGAGAACTTTTTTACGAGCTTCAAGATGAGTTGGATGCCAAAGTCGACTTGCAAGTGGAAAAGGATTTTTCAACCGATGCGTCACCGCTATATGATATGACCGCAATGATTGACGATATCATTGCTCGCAATACCGCAAAAGTTGTGGACATTCCAAAAGAAGAGTTTGTCCCCGACGAGAACATCGGCCGACAAAATGAGAACTTGGACGAAAAGTCGGCAGCCGAGAATGCCGTTGATGAAACGCGAGGACTCGTCAGTGCCATATGCCTTGGCC
>CAYJCS010000190.1:0-391 GCA_964368715.1 uncultured Bacteroidaceae bacterium
TCCCTAACGGCTGGCAGGGACTTGACATAGGACCAAAGACAATCGAACTTTATGAAAATGAAGTCAAGAGCGCAAAAACCGTGATTTGGAACGGACCTATGGGCGTTTTTGAGATGGAAAACTTCGCTAAAGGCACCAGGGCCGTTGCCGAAGCGCTTGCAAATACAGACGCAGTCACCATAATCGGCGGCGGCGACAGCGCAGCAGCGGTGGCTCTACTGGGTTATGCCGACAAGATGACGCATATTTCGACCGGCGGCGGAGCCTCTCTGGAATACCTGGAAGGCAAGGAATTGCCAGGCATAGCCTGTCTAAACGAGAAATAACTCGCTTTAACTGCGCGCTTGTCTGTTTTGCGTGATCCTTTGTCAGGCACCTGCGGCCTAAACAG
>CAYJCS010000190.1:491-2578 GCA_964368715.1 uncultured Bacteroidaceae bacterium
GACGTGACGCAAAATCTGCGCGCTTGTCTGTTTTGCGTGATCCTTTGTCAGGCACCTGCGGCCTAAACAGTCACATACGAAAGAGTATGCTCCTGTCTATCCCGTAGGCACCTTTCGCGGCTGATGCTAAAACATACAACCGCGGCACGATTAACTACAACAGAGTGACGTGACGCAAAATCTGCGCGCTTGTCTGTTTTGCGTGATCCTTTGTCAGGCACTTTGAGAGTGTGGGGAAAATTGTAGACTTTGGCGCGGATGCTAAGGTAAAAACTAACTTAATGCGGACAAGGCGCGAAAGCGTTTTTTAACGCGTTGCGAAGACAAAAAAACAAAAACTACTTCACACACTCGTGTGTGAATCAGCAAAAACGATAATAATTAGGAGAAAAAGAAATGGCAAGAAAAGCTATCATCGCAGGGAACTGGAAGATGAACAACACAATCGCCGACACCGTCGCTCTGGTGAGCGATCTTATCCCCCTTGTTAAGGGCGCAAAATGCGACGTAGTCATCTGCACTCCGTACACTGACTTAGCGGCGGCGGTTGAAGCCGTGAAAGGAACCAACATTCACGTTGGAGCGCAAAACGTACATTGGGCTGAAAAAGGCGCATTTACCGGAGAAATCAGTGCGAAAATGCTTGTTGAACTGGGAGTTGAATACGTGATTTTGGGACACAGCGAACGTCGTCAATATTTTGGCGAAGCCGACGCCACCGTCAATAGTCGTCTTAAGGCGGCTTTAGCGGCAGGACTAAAACCTATCGTCTGCGTTGGAGAAACTCTTGACCAGCGTGAGAAAAACCGCACCAAATCCGTTATCCGCAAGCAAATAAACGGTGCATTTGCCGATATTAGCGAAGAAGATATGCTAAAAACTATCATCGCCTACGAACCCGTTTGGGCAATCGGCACTGGAAAAACCGCAACATCGGAACAAGCTGAAGAAACAATCAAAGCAATCCGCTCAATGGTTGCAAAACTGTACGGCAGAAAAGTTGCAAACAAAGTGCGCATTCAATACGGCGGTAGCATGAACCCTAAGAACGTGGCCGAACTTATGGCACAACCCAACATCGACGGCGGACTTATCGGCGGAGCAAGCCTTAAAGCGGTTGACTTTAGCCAAGTTGTGAATTACTAATAAAAACTAGCGTGCGGGGGAATAACCTCCGCGCGTTTTAAAAAATACGGTTAGAACTATGAAAAAACAACTCGTACTGGTAGTCATGGACGGCATCGGCAAGTCCAAAACAGGGCTTGGCGACGCAGTGACACTTGCAAACACTCCCGCATTGGACAAGTTGCTTAAAACCTGCCCAAACACTTTTATCAAGGCGCACGGCACGGCTGTAGGCCTACCTAGCGACGACGATATGGGCAACAGCGAAGTCGGGCATAATGCCATAGGTTGCGGACAAGTGTATTCGCAGGGTGCAAAACTTGTGGAAGAGGCGATTGAAAGCGGCGACATTTTCAAGTCATCGGCTTGGCTTTCGCTTGTCACGAATTGTTTAAAAAACAATTCGACTATGCATTTTATAGGTTTGCTCTCCGACGGCAACGTGCATAGCAATATCGGGCACTTGATAGCCTTAATCGGCGGCGCAAAAGCGGCAGGAATCAAAAAAGTGTGCGTACATGCTTTGCTTGACGGACGTGACGTTCCGGCAACTTCGGCACTTTTGTATGTTGATAAACTCGAAGACGCGATGACAAAATTGAACGATTCGACTTTCGACGCGCGTATCGCTTCGGGCGGCGGCAGAATGAAAATCACGATGGACCGCTACTTCGCCAACTGGGATATGGTAAAGAAGGGCTTTTATACCCACGTTTACGGCGAGGGCAGGGGGTTTGAATCGGCTACGGCGGCGATAGACACTTTCAGAGCCGAAAATCCGTCAGTTATAGACCAAGATTTGCCGGCCTTCGTTATCAGAGATAACGATCAGCCGGTGGGCGCGATGAATGACGGCGACAGCGTGATTTTGTTCAATTTCAGAGGCGACCGCGCGATTGAAATTTCGATGGCGTTTGAAGATAAAAATTTTCACAAGTTTGACAGAAAAAATATGCCTTAAG
>CAYJCS010000191.1:0-2575 GCA_964368715.1 uncultured Bacteroidaceae bacterium
GCAAAGATATGTTGGAGCGCGAGGCAAAACGCAGAGGTTATAGTTTGACGGAACTGCTGACCGTCACTGATCTTATGCCGATTTTGCAAAAGTTGTCCTTAAGCAACGAAGAAGATATGTATGCAAACGTCGGTTTCGGCGGCTTGACGACAAATCAGGTTGTCATAAAACTTATCGATTCATATAGAAAGCAAAATCCTATAGAAACGATCGAGGTGCCGGTAGCGGAGGATAAATTTGAAGGAAAAAGAGGCGGTGGCGGTGTTCTTATCAACGGAAATGCAGATTTTACCGTTAGAATGGCGCATTGTTGCACACCCGTGCCCGGTGATTCGATTGTTGGCTACGTATCAAGAGGCAGAGGCGTATCCATACACAGAAAAGATTGTCCAAACGTCAAGAGTATGGAACCTGAACGCCTTATCGAAGCGTCTTGGGACAGCGGCAGCACCGAAGAATACGGCGTCACGATTGTGATTATTTCAGAAAATAAGGGTGGTTTGCTCGCTCAAGTCACAGCCTATATCGCCGCGGCAAAAATTTCAATTACGGCTGCAAACGTCAAAATCGATCCAAAAGAACATTTGGCGGAAATGAGCATATCGGTTCTTATCAAATCCGCGAGCCAAATTGATGACTTGGTGCGCAAACTGAAAGCTATTGAAGGCATAATAGAGGTTCGCAGATGAACGTAACCGTCAAAAAAGTGACACCTCTTGAAACGAACTGCTACACGGTTGACGACGGCAGCCACGCCTTTGTCGTGGACTGCGGAGCGGACGCCGACGATATATTCGCCGATATAACAAGCAGAGGCTTAACGCTTGAGGCGATATTGCTTACACACGCGCATTACGACCACATCGGCGGAGTTGCCAAATTGAAACAACTTAGTGGTGCAAAGATTTATATATCAAAAATTGATGCCGAACTTATAAATTCCTACAAAAATTTGGCTTTCGCGCTTGGCGGAACGCTTGAAAAATTTACGCCGGACGTATTATTAAACGATGGCTACGAAATTGAAATCGGCTCGTTTAGAATTGCAGTTTTGTCTACTCCCGGACATACTGCGGGCGGCGTTTGCTACAAACTTAAAGACCGTATTTTTACAGGTGACACCATTTTTGAACTTAGTTACGGCAGAACGGACTTCCCCACGGGGGATTTTTCCGCTTTGGTATCATCGATCGAGGGCAAACTTTTTGCTCTTAAAGGTGACTACGTTCTCTATCCGGGACACGGTGAAAGCACGACTTTGGCATATGAGAAAAAGAACAATCCCATACTTTTTGACCGATGATCAACTTTTTTTGCAGCGACGATAAACATACAAACGATCTTATGGAACTTATTCGCGCTTTCGAACAGCGCGTTAATGACGAATTTTCACTTTTTGTAGAATATCAAAATTTAGATGGGCTTTTCAGGGTGACCCTATCCTCCGACAAACTGGACGGGTTCAAAAAAAACTGTCGTTATCCGTTTGAAGCCGCAGATGAAATGGAAATAAAAAGGCTTGAAAAGAGGTATCTAAAAGAGGCAATTTATTCTACATTAGTTTTTTTGACAGGCGTTAGTTTGCCTTATGGTTGTCTTACCGGGATTCGCCCTACAAAACTTTATTCAGAACTGGGCGAGCAGGCGCATGATAAGTTCAGCGGAGAGTTTTCCGTGTCGCAAAACAAGGTGAAACTCATCGAAAGTACGGTGAAAACTCAACAGCCTTACCGCAACCGCGACGGCGGATACGACCTTTTTGTGTTCATACCGTTTTGCCCCACGCGCTGTGCCTATTGCAGTTTTGTTTCGGTCCCGATTGACAAACAAAAAAAACTGGTAGAGCCTTACGTGGACTGTCTGTTACAAGAACTCGAACTTATAAAAGACATTGTTAGAACCCATAAAATCGCTTTGCGTGCCATTTACGTTGGAGGAGGGACACCCACCTCTTTGCCAACCGATTTGCTTGAGAAGATATTGATTTCCTTGAAGGATTTTACCGCAGACGAATATACCGTCGAGGCAGGGCGGCCGGATACTATGTCTTTGTCGGTTTTGAGGCTCCTAAAGTCCTACGGCGTTCACAGAATTTCCGTAAATCCTCAAACTTTCAACGATAAAACACTGGAACTTATCGGGCGTAAGCACACCGCAGACGAAGTGAAAAAAGCGTATGCGCGTGCAAAAAAAATGTTTGACGTCAATATGGATTTGATTGCAATGCTGCCAGACGAAAGCCTTGACGATTTCAAGTTTTCGTTGGACACGGCGGTTTCGCTTTCTCCCGACAATATAACCGTACATACGCTGTATTTGAAAAAAGGTTCGGAACTAAAAACCGAAGGCTACCGTCACACCTTACCCGAAGTGGGGGCGTCAATGGTTGATTACGCTTTTGACAAACTGACTGCGTCGGGTTATTCGCCCTATTATATGTATCGTCAAAAATACACGGGCGGCAATTTGGAAAACGTGGGGTATGCAAAAGAAGGCAAAATTTGCATCTACAACGTGGACATAATGGAAGAAGATACTTCCATACTTGCGGCAGGCGCGGCGGCAATCTCAAAAA
>CAYJCS010000192.1:0-2573 GCA_964368715.1 uncultured Bacteroidaceae bacterium
GAGTAATAATACTTGCAGGGTGGTTTGACGGATGAATATAGTTGTTTGCGTTTTCGGCTATGCCGTTTAGTTTTGCCTTATCCACCGACGACATCAAGCCGTTAGCTGAAGTTGTCGCAACCGTCTTCTCCGCTTTATTGTTCCAACCGCTCTTTTCCGCATCTGTAACAAATCGGTTGCTTGGGTCTTGAGTGATAACACTTGCGGGGTGGTTTGGCGGATGAATATAGTTGTTAGCGTTTTCTGCTATTCCTGATAGTTTGTTCTTTTCGCTTGTCGTGTAGTCTTCTGTTGATAAACCTTTGCCCTCAACCTTATCTAGCATCTCGCATATATTCGTCGCGAATTATGCGGCGAATACTTTCAGCGGACAATTGTCCATTTGTGTCGTCAATGTCCTTTTCGCGGACAGACCAGTCCTCAAAAATGCTAACGACACATCCTTTGCTGTAATCATACTCACCCATCTTTAAAAGGGCATCTTTATACCTTTGGTCGACTGAATGTTGGTAACTTATAAAAACCCTGTGCCTGTCTATGTTCATAGTAAAATCCTCCTCTTTTAACCACGTTTCGTAATATCGTATGTGCTCACGTATTGACTTTTGGTATATGCGTCCTCAATGTATTTATCGGGGTTGCGCAAAAAATCGTTCTCGGTAACTATGTCAATATAATTGGACGATAAGGAATTATACAACTGTCGGTTCTCATTTGGAATTGGGCTTTTCATCCAATCCTTTTTATTGCCCATGTTTGATTTTATTATCGAAAACAGCTTTGACGTGTTCCATCTCTGCTGAATGACCATTCCTGCGTAATACGACTCTTTAATCCAATTCGGCGTTCCTTTCTGTTGGTATACCGCGGATATGTGTGGTGACGGTCTCGGTTCATTTTGTACGACGCAAACCACGCCGTTCGTGTGCGATGTCCTGCCTGCTCTTGTATATTCACCCATCGAATACTCAATTTCCCAAGGTATCCAACGGCTTAAACTCATCATTGGAGAAAGAATGACTATTGTCACGCTTGTGTCGTAAATCATATCTTTAAGTCGCTCTTTTATTGTATTCGCCTTATATGATGTAAGGTCGTCGAAAAAGCCGTCCTCACCGCGATAAAACTGAGCGTCCTTTCCTAACTGACCAATTATCTTGTCGCGTAAAACTTGCGACTCGCTGTACTTGTAAGATATAAACGTTTTTCGCGCCATATTTCTCTCCTGTAGTTCACTGTTTTTTTGTCTGTTTTTTGTCTACACCAACCCCAAGAAACGCTCAAAGAATTTAATCAACTTTGCAACTATACCTTGCTTGCGCTCGGTGCGTCCGCCGCCACCAAACCTTGAAACAGGAGGCAGTATCTTGTCAATATCGGTTCCCGTTGTTTTCATTACGCCGTCGCGGAACGCTCCGTCAATAAACTTGCGCGTTTCGTCGGGCTTGAGGTTTTCCGTTTCTATTATCTCGGTTAAGTCTTTTTCTTTCTGCTTTGATACAAACTCGCGCCAGTCCTCATCAACATTTGAATTGACGTTTATCTGCTCAATGAAGTTCTCTATCAACTCGCGTTTGCTACGTAATTCGGGACTTGACCCAATTGCCTTGTCAATATCGCGCAAAATATCTTTGTTTTTGCAGTTCGACGCATGGTATTTGGCGACGAGCATTAGTATATAATCGATGTTGACCTCTATCTGCTTTACGAGTTCAATCTCAAATATTATGTCGTCGTTTATGTTTTCCTTTTCGCTGTCTGCTCCGCTCGTGAACTCTCTATGTAAGTCTAGATAAATGCTTGTGTAATCCTGCATATCCCGCTCGCTTAAAATCTCGTTGCCTACAAACTCGTCAAATGCTGTTAAAATATTGCGAAGCCTTAAAACTGACCCGAACAGCCAAATAAAACCTTTTTTTGCCTGCTCACCAAGCATAGGTACTTCGAGTGGGTATTCTGTCATGAGCATTTCTACAAGGTCTTTATAGCCGGGTTTTCTCCGCCCTTTGTCGTCAAAACCATAGTAATAATCGTTGTATGTTTTTAGCAAAACGACGCCACCCGCCTCTCTGTCACCAAACAGGGACAGTGCATCATTTGTCGCTTGTTCCAAATCACGGAAACAAACAATATTACCAAAAACTTTGACAGAATTCAGTATTCTGTTTGTACGGCTGAACGCTTGAATAAGCCCGTGCTGTCTTAGGTTCTTGTCAACCCATAAAGTGTTGAGCGTAGTTGCGTCAAAACCCGTCAAAAACATATTGACAACAATTAGCAGGTCGAGTTCTCTGTTCTTTACTCGAAGTGAAACGTCTTTGTAGTAGTTTTGAAATTTATCGCTAGATGTGTCGTAGTTGACTTTGAATAACTCGTTATAATCGGCAATGCAAGCCTCCAAAAAGTCCCTCGATTGCTTATCAAGTTTGCCATTGTCGAAATCCTCATCGGGGAAGCCTTCCTCTACGTCGTCCTCGTTTGCGCTGTAACTGAAAATCGTCGCTATCTTCAATTTTCGCCCGCTTGCCGCCATTTGCTTTTGAAACTCGGTATAGTATAGTTTTGCGGCAGGT
>CAYJCS010000193.1:0-2552 GCA_964368715.1 uncultured Bacteroidaceae bacterium
GCAACAAAGATTGTGCCGTCTTCAGTGATGTCGATTTTGACGCCGGTTTCTTCGATAATCTTGTTGATTGTCTTGCCGCCGCTGCCGATGACGTCGCGAATTTTGTCGGGATCAATGGTGAATGATACGATTTTGGGTGCCCATTTACTGAGTTCTTTTCTGGGTTCGGGAAGAACTTCCGCCATTTTGTCCAAAATGAACAGTCTGCCTTTACGTGCCTGTTCAAGTGCTTTGGTGAGGATTTCTTCATCAATGCCCTTGATTTTTATATCCATTTGGATTGCGGTGATACCGTCTACAGTTCCTGCAACCTTAAAGTCCATATCGCCCAAGAAATCTTCGAGACCTTGGATGTCGGTTAAGACTGCCACTCTGTGCGCTTCGGGGTCTTTGATAAGTCCCATGGCGACGCCTGCAACGGGTGCTTTGATCGGCACGCCCGCATCCATAAGAGCAAGAGTACTGCCGCAAACCGAAGCTTGGGAAGTCGAACCGTTGGAACTTAAAATTTCGCTGACTGTGCGGATTGCATAGGGGAACTCTTCTTCGGAAGGAAGTACGGGTTCAAGCGAGCGTTCTGCAAGTGCACCGTGACCGATTTCACGTCTGCCGGGGCTGCGGAGGGGTTTTGCCTCGCCTGTCGAATAACCGGGCATATTGTATTGGTGCATATATCTCTTGTAAAAATCGTCGTCCAAGCCTTCCAACTTTTGCACTTCGGAAATGGTGCCGAGGGTGCATGTGGTGAGGGCTTGCGTCTGACCTCTTGTGAACACGGCAGAACCGTGGACTCTGGGCAGTACACCGGCTTCGCACCAAATAGGGCGAATTTCGGTCAAAGTTCTGCCGTCGGGACGGACACCGTCGTCAAGTATCTTGGCGCGGACTTTCTCTTTTTTGAGATAATACAAGCTGTCGATGATAAATTTGTTTTTCTTTGCGATATCGTTGAAATCGTTTGCAAAGTGACTCAAAACGTCGGCGTCAAGAGCGTCTTCCGCCTGCTCACGCAAAGTACGGTCAAAGTTGGTGAGGACGCCACTCATCTTGTCGTCGGCATATGCGCGCACGGCTTTGTCGATTTCTTCGGGAATATGCTCTAGCTCCATGTCGAGTTTGGGTTTGCCCACTTCGGCTACTATGCTTTCGATGAAAGCGACGATTTTTTTAATTTCTTCGTGACCAAACAAAATTGCGTCCAGCATTTCTTTTTCGCTGATGATGTTGGCGCCCGCTTCAACCATCATAATGGCATCTTTTGTGCCGGAAAGATTGAGGCTGAGTTTGGATTTTGCACGCTGGTCGGTGTTGGGATTGATGATAAATTCGTCATCAACGTATCCGACTACCACTGAACCGGTGGGGCCGGCGAAAGGTATATCGGAAATGGACAGCGCGACAGACGAGCCTATCATTCCGAAAACTTCCGGAGGAATGTTTGTGTCAACGGAGAGCACGGTTGCTATGACCGCTACATCGTTATAAAGTCCCTTGGGGAACAGAGGACGCATAGGTCTGTCGATAAGACGCGAGGTTAAGATTGCCTTGTCGGACGCTCTTCCCTCTCTCTTTTTGAATCCGCCGGGGATTTTGCCGACGGCGTACATTTTTTCTTCGAAGTCAACTCCGAGAGGGAAATAATCCATTCCTTCGCGCGGGGATTTTGACATGGTTGCGTTTACCATCACGACGGTGTCGCCGCAACGGACAATACAACTGCCGTTTGATTGACCGCAGTAAGCGCCTGTTTCAACAGTTACTTCTCTGCCGCCGATTGTTGTTGTGAAAGTTTTTCTTTCCATTAAAATTTCTCCTTCTGGGAATTCCGTCATTCCCTAATTTTTTTATACGGTTTAAGCACTTTCGCGCTTAAAAAAACGGGCGAAAACAATGCCCGTAATCTTTTACTTTCTTAAATCGAGTGCCGCAATGAGTGTGCGATAACGCTCGATGTCCAAGTCCTTTAAGTATCCCAACATGTTTTTTCTTTGTCCGACCATCATGAGCAGTCCGCGACGGGAGTGGTGATCTTTGGCATGACTTTTAAGGTGTCCGGTCAAGTCGTTGATGCGCTGTGTGAGCAGAGCGATTTGCACTTCGGGAGAACCGGTGTCACCCTCGCTGCGACCGAATTTTGCGATGATTGCTTGTTTTGTTTCCTTATCCATTTTTTTACCTCCTGATGGACAGTTAATTCGCTTCAAACAAAGTGAGAATTTGGAGACTATCCTAACCTTGTAAAAAGTACTTTGTAGATAGTATCACAAAAAAAAGCCAAAGTAAACCGAATTTGCGCGCGTATGAGGAATTTTTTTACATTTTTACGCACTCAACAGGCTTCAATTTGCTTTTTTTCAACTGTTTGTCGAGCCTATCTTATTTCAAATGCCCCAAAACGCCTTTTGGCGGGCTATGATTTCGTCAAAACGTTTGACGTATTCAAGCGGTTCTTTGAAATTGGCGTTGCGCTCGATCAAATTTATGGACTCGGTCCATTTTTTTGAGATTGCCGCCGCGCCTGCCGCAAGTATGGAAGTATCTTCTTCCATTAT
>CAYJCS010000194.1:0-2550 GCA_964368715.1 uncultured Bacteroidaceae bacterium
ACAATTTTTCCTGAAGGTCTTTGATTTGGGCTCTGACAATTTCGTATTCCGTTGCGCCGCTTGACACGTTCTTTTCAAGGTTTTGGACAATTTCAAACGAATTTTTGGCTTTGTCTTCGTTTAGCGTAATGGCAATACGCAATTCTCCTATGCGCTCGCCAAGTCTTGCGATTTTTTGTTCGCATTCGGCAATATTTTGCTGATGCTCTTCCTGCTGCTGTTTGATTTTTGCGATATTGCCTCTAAGTCTTGTCAAAGCCTGTTTGGTTTCTTCGATTTTGTTATCTTGAGTGAGCAGGCTGACTTTTCCGCTCTTTCGAGAACCTCCCGTAATTTCACCGCCGCGGTTGTAAATTTCGCCCTCGAGAGTGACAATTCTGACGTCGCGGTTGTATTTTTTGAAAAGCATTTCCGCCACCGCCATATTGCGAACAATTACTGTTGTTCCCAAATAAGACTGTTTGAAAACTTCAAAATCTTCCTCGCACGATACCAAATCCGCCGCTGTGCCAAAGCAGCCGTCCTCGCTTAAAATTCCGCGATTGGGGCCGGTAAGCGTGCGCAAAGTACACGAAGTGCGCGGACGGAAGGTTACCCGTCCAATATCCTTTTGTTTTAGGTACGTGATAATTTGAGCCGCGTCGCGTTCACTTTCCACAAGTACGTTTTGCACCGATGCGCCGAGAGCGCACTCGATTGCCGCTTCATATTCCGATGGCACTGCAAGTACTCCTGCGAGTGTGCCCAAAATGCGGCTTTTCAAAATCGGATCGTTTTTTGCCTCGCGCATAAGTCGCTGAACAGATTCCTGATAGCCGGCATAGTCGTCTTTGACTTGCAATGCAAGGTCATAAACGCCCTCAAGGTGAGCAAGCTTTCCGTTCAGAGAAGCAAGGTCTTCACCAAGCCCTTTGACGGCTTCGGCGCTCTCCATTTTGTTTGAAAGCGTCTCGTTGTATTCGCTCATTAATGAGCGCTGTTCTTCTTTTGAGTTTTTGACGTTGTTGTCGTAA
This sequence comes from uncultured Bacteroidaceae bacterium, assembly GCA_964368715.1. Lineage (GTDB taxonomy): Bacteria > Bacillota > Clostridia > Christensenellales > CAG-917 > RGIG4097. The sequence continues at coordinate 1,014 of CAYJCS010000194.1, forward strand.
ATGACAAGATTTGTCTGCTCCGCATCAAGTTGCGCCTTGTTTTCGTTCAATGTTTTGAGCAAAATTTTGGCACGTTCTTCGTTTATGCCCTTTTCAGCAACGAATGACGCCTGATTGTTTTTTAGGGCGCCGAGTTCTTCGATAGCACGAACGTATGCCGTGTTTTTGCTCTCTAAATCGCTTTCTTGCCCTTCAATGGTCCTTGAAATGGATCTAAAACGCGCATCGGCAGTCTCGAATTCTTTGTTTTTTATAAGATACTCGGTAAACGCTTCCTCTTTTTTCGTTTCGGCGGCCCTTATAAGATTGTCGGAAATGACAAGCGTCGCATCCACGGATTTTAAATCTTCTTCGATGCGCTTTTTTGCATTTTGCAGATTGTTGACACGTTCTTTAACAACGTTTTCTTCGCCTTCGATTTTTGCGGCGTCTACTTTCAAATTTAGTAGTTCCGCGTGATTTTCGCTGTAAATTCTGTCGGTGTCGGCAATTTCGGACAGCGTTTTGTCATATTCAATCGAACAACCGCGCTCCGCCGCTTCTTTTGAAGATAATTCCCCACGAGAAGAAAGCAATCTGTCTTCAACTTTTTGCTTTATTGATGCGTTGTTTTCATAGTTGTAGATATAAAGGTTGACTTCCTGCTTTTTTAGGGCGTCTTTTAATTCAAAATACTTTTTGGCGGTTTCCGCTTGACGACGCAAAGGAGTAAGTTGACGTTGAATCTCTGCAATGACTTCGTTTGCTACGTTCAGATTGTCGGACGTTTTTTCAAGTTTACGCTCCGCTTCCGTGCGTTGCGCGCGAAATTTGGAAATCCCCGCCGCTTCTTCAAATATATTTCGTCTGTCTTCAGGCTTTGCCGACAAAATTTCGTCGATTCTGCCTTGCCCGATTATGGAATAACCTTCTTTACCTATGCCCGTGTCGTGTAAAAGGTTGATAATGTCGCGCATACGGCAACGGGTGTTGTTTATGTAATATTCGCTGAGACCGCTACGGTCCAATTTACGGGTTATGGTGACTTCGTCAAAAGGCAATTCATTAAAAATTTTGTGATTTTCGTTGTTAAAAACAAGCGTGACTTCACAGTATGACATACTACGGCGTTTGTCGGTGCCTGCAAAGATAACGTCTTGCATGCTTTTACCGCGCAACGACTTTGCACTCTGTTCACCCAAAGTCCAGCGGATAGCTTCCGCTACGTTTGATTTTCCGCATCCGTTTGGTCCGATTATCGCCGTAAAACCGTCTTTCAGCGGAATTTCCACTTTGTCAGCGCAGGATTTGAAACCGTGTATTATGATTTTTTCAAGATTCACTGTAAAATACTCCTAGTTGAGTTAGAAATATTTTAACATACAATATTTAGTATTTCAAGTAAATAATAAAATGTTTCACAAATCCCGTGAAACATATAATTTTATTAATAAATCTTCATAAAATAATGTGAAAGTGCGTACTCACGCAAACAATTTATATCCCCTCTTTCCCCACAAGGGGGTATTTCTCGCTCTATTTAGGGGGCTTAAAATTT
>CAYJCS010000195.1:0-2548 GCA_964368715.1 uncultured Bacteroidaceae bacterium
TAGATCACGTCGAAGCCGCGTATCAGTTTGTAAAGAGCGTGGCAGCCGCAGGAAAGTCCGTGCTGTTTGTCGGGACAAAGAAACAGGCACAGGAAGACATCAAGGCAGAAGCAGAACGTTGCGATATGTTCTTTGTCAACCAAAGATGGCTCGGCGGCACACTTACCAATTTCAAAACCATCCGCACCCGTATCGACAGACTCAACAAAATCAACCAGATGGAACTCATCGGTGAATTTGATCTGCTCCCCAAAAAAGAAGTTGCCAACCTTAAAAAAGAACGCGACGATCTTGAAAAAAACCTCGGCGGTATCAAAAACATGCGCGGTTTGCCCGGTTGCCTTTTCGTGGTTGACCTAAAAAAAGAAGAAATCGCAATCAAAGAAGCAATCAAACTCAACATTCCTATCGTTGCGGTAGTTGACACCAACTGTGATCCCGATCTAGTGGATTATGTTATTCCCGGCAACGACGACGCTATACGCGCAATCAAACTCTTCGCATCCCTTATGGCTGACGCCGTAATCGAAGGCAGACAGGGTGAATCCTACACCGCACCCAAAGCGGTTGAAGTTCCCGCAGTAGAAGAGACGATGGCGGCAATCGAAGAAATCATCGAAGTCGCTCCCGTCGTAGTGGAAACCAAAGAAGACGTAACATTGACCCCTGCTCAAGCGCTTGAAAAAGCAATCGCCGAAAAGGAAAGCCAAGAAGGCTAATATAAGGAGAAATAAAATGCCGTTTACAAGCAAAGACGTAATGGAACTCCGTGGACGCACCGGTGTTGGCATGATGGACTGCAAAAAGGCCCTTGTAGCCACCGACGGCGACATGGAAGCAGCAATAGATTATCTTAGAGAAAAAGGCATTGCAACCGCCGCAAAGAAAGAAAGCCGTATAGCCGCAGAAGGTATAGTTTTCGCCGCAAAAAACGACGGAAAATGCGTACTGCTGGAAGTCAACTGCGAATCTGACTTTGTCGCAGGCGGTCCTCTGTTCAAAGAATACGTCGGAAAGGTTGCGGATTATATTCTCGGTAACACCGCAGCAAGCGTTGAAGACGTAATCGCCGCGATGACTCCCGTCACTAACGAATACGTTATGAAGATGGGCGAGAAAATTTCAATCCGCCGCTTCACCGTATACGAAGAAAACGACTCAACCGTTGACACCTATATTCATATGGGCGGCAAAATCGGCGTTATGGTCGAGGCAACCGCAGGCACATGCATCGAAGTTTTGCACGACGTAGCATTGCAACTTGCAGCAGCAAGCGCACAATACGTAAATAAGAGCGACGTTCCTTCAGACGTTGTCGAACACGAGAAGAGCATTCTTAAAGCCCAATCTCTCAACGAACCCAATCCCAAGCCTCTGCCTATCATCGAAAAGATGATTGAAGGACGCATCAACAAGTTCTTCAAAGAAATCTGCTTGCTTGAGCAAATCTTTGTCAAGAACAGTGACATAACCATTGCACAATATCTAAAACAGAACGGAAACGCAGCAATCATTCGTTTCGTCCGTTACGCAATGGGCGAAGGACTTCAAAAGAGAGAAGACAACTTTGCCGAAGAAGTTATGGCACAAGCAGGTCTAAAATAATAAAACGTAAAAGGGAACGCCGGCGTTCCCTTTTTTAACGAAACATTTTAATGAGGTGAAATATGGCCGATATTAAATTTAAAAGAGTTATCATAAAAATTTCCGGCGAAGCGCTTGCAAGCGACAACGGGTTCGGAATCGATATGGATAAACTGGACAACGTTGTAGACCAAATTATTAAAGTACAAAGTCTTGGCGTGGAAGTCGGAATTGTAATCGGAGGCGGAAACTTTTGGAGAGGCCGTCAAGCAGACCCTGAGATGAACCGCACAACGGCAGACCATATGGGTATGCTCGCAACCGTAATCAATGCTCTGGCACTTCAAGAACTCCTGGAAAGAAAGGGCGCAGAGGTCAGAGTCCAAACCGCTCTAACCATAACCAAAGTTGCCGAACCGTATATTTTGAGAAAAGCAATGCGTCACTTTGAAAAGGGCAGAATTGTTATATTCGCATGCGGCACGGGCAATCCTTTCTTCTCCACTGATACAGGTGCGGCTCTGCGCGCGGCGGAAGTCGGGGCAAACGCACTGCTTTTGGCAAAGAACGTCGACGGGGTATACGACAGCGATCCTAAGAAGAATCCCGAAGCCAAAAAATTTGACAAACTCACCTATATGCAAGTAATTTCCTTGGGTCTTAAAGCAATGGACACCACAGCTATTACGATGTGCATGGACAACAATATTCCTATTATCGCTTTCAGCCTTATGGAAGAAAACAGTTTGGGAAGAGCGGTAACAGGAGAAAAAATCGGCACCTATATCGGCAATAAATAAACCGGCTGGGAGCAATAACCAAACAAAACAATCTGTAACGAAAATTTTGTAGATTTCTCAATTAAAAAACAGAACGGACACTTGTCCGTTCTTTTTTTATCTTGCATTAAACGCGCGCGTTTGCTATAATAAATTACAATATATTTTAGGAGGCAAATTATATG
>CAYJCS010000196.1:0-2519 GCA_964368715.1 uncultured Bacteroidaceae bacterium
AGAGTACCGCCTGTCCACGGTAGGATACCGGTAGTCCACAGAATGATACCGGGCGAAAAACAAAAAAAATCAAGAGAATCCACAGAATGATACCGCTATTCTGTATAATATAAAGTGAGCTAAAAGCTCGAATACAGAAAAGGAGGCCATTCAAAATGGCAAAGAAAATTCAAGTCAAGCTGATCATGGAACTGCGCAGTGCTGGAATGTCACAGCGTTCCATAGCGCAGACAAGGCATATGTCGCGCAGCTCGGTCAGTGATGTATTCACGATTGCGTCGGAAAAAGGACTGACATATTCGGATGTTGCGAATAAAAGCAATGCTGAGTTATACGATCTGTTCTTTCCGGACAAGTTTCCTACGGAGAAGGTATACGGCTACATCAATTATGAGAAGATTGATGCAGAACTCAAACGCCCCGGAGTAACGTTGAAGCTGCTGTGGAAGGAGTACAAAAACGAGTGCGAAAAGAGCGATTCACTCTTCTTCGGTTACAGTAAATTCTGCGATGGTTACAAAGCGTATATTAACTCGCAGAACCTTACTAACAGAATAACACATAAGCCCGGCTATGCGATCGAGGTCGATTGGAGCGGCACAAAAATGCACTTGGTAGACCGCGCAAGCGGTGAGCTTATCGATGTGTATCTGTTTGTCGCCGTACTCCCGTTCAGTCAGCTTACTTACATAGAACCGTGTCTTGATATGAAGGAATCGGCGTGGATAGGCTGCAATGTAAATATGCTGGAGTTTTTCGGCGGGCTGCCTGTAAAAGTAATCTGTGATAACCTGAAAACGGGAGTTACCGAGCATCCGCGCGAGGGCGAGATTGAGCTTAACGACACTTACGCCGAATTCGGTGAGTTCTATGAGCTTGCAATCATGCCGGCGGCTGTACGTAAACCCAAGCAGAAGGCATCGGTAGAAGGAGCCGTCGGTAAGATCGCGTCATCTGTAATAGCACCGCTTCGCGACAGAGTCTTCACAACGCTTGACGAGCTTAAGAAAGCTGTCAGAGAGGAGCTTAATAAGTTCAATACCGAACCCTTCCAGAAACGCGACGGAAGCAGGTATGAAGTCTATGAAGCGGAAGAAAAGCATTGCCTTCGTCCTCTTCCTGTAGCCAGATGACGGTGTAAAATAGATTGTGTAAACTCCCGAAATATGATATAATAGAAACGGGAGTGAAAAAAGATGAAAAAAGAGAAGCGAGATCCGCGAGGACAGGAACTGCTACGGGAAATGATAGAAATATATCACCCGCAGACGATAAAGGATATCCAGGATATGTTAAAGGAAATGTTCGCCGATACAATGGAAGATATGCTGAAAGCAGAGCTGGACACTGAGCTGGGATACGAGAAAAGCAGTCAGAAACCGAAGCCGACTGCCAACCGCCGCAACGGGAGTTATCCGAAAATAGTCACATCAAACATAGGCGAGCTCAGTCTTGAGATTCCCCGGGACAGAAATGGGGATTACGAACCGGAACTGATCCCGAAAGGAACAAATGATGTCAGCGCACTCGAAGAGAAAGTGCTGTCAATGTACGCAAAGAGCATGAGCGACCGTGATATATCCGATGTCATAAATGAAATATATGGTTTCTCATTAAGTCATGAGACTATCTCGCATATAGTCGACCGTGTGCAGCCGCGAGTCATTGCATGGCAAAACAGACGGTTGGAGAAGGTATATCCGTTTGTGTACATGGACGCTTTGATGGTCAATATGAAAAGTGACAAAAAAGCCGGAAAATACGCCGTTTACAGCATAATCGGAGTTAACAGTGACGGTAAAAAAGACTGTTTTGGCTTCTGGATAAGCGAAAATGAAGGTACATACCATTGGTTGAGCATTATCGATGAGCTGAAATCTCGCGGCGTCGAGCGGCTCGGATTTGTATGTATCGACGGTCTCAAAGGGCTTGAAGAAGCGATAACAAGCACATTTCCGACGGCGATTGTCTGCCGGTGCATGGTGCATCTTGTGCGTAACAGCACCAAATATATTCCAACAAAACATCGAAAAGAATTCTGCGTTGATTTGAAAGCAATGTACGGAGCGGTCAGCATAGGCGAGGCCGAAAACGCGCTGTCAGTTCTGAATGAGAAGTGGGCAAAACAGTATCCGTCGGCGGTGAAGGTCTGGAATGAAAACTTTATTTATGTCCAGCGGCTGTTTGAATATCCGTCAGAAATCCGTAAGATGATTTATACAACCAACACCATTGAAAGCTTCAATTCGGCGCTCCGAAAGGTCACTGACCGCAAAGCGGCTTTTCCGAATGACATGGCTGTTATGAAGATTCTGTATCTGAGGACGCAGGATGTGACGGCGAAATGGACGATGCCCTATCCGAACTGGAGCGTCATCCGCGGCAAGCTCGACATTCTCTGGGGCGACGGATGGGATCGCTGAGCGCCGTCGATGCCAATTTTCTCCATTCCGCTGCGCTCCATTACGAAAATTGGCATCGGTTGTTACACGAGTTTACACAAAGTTGTTGACACGCCC
>CAYJCS010000197.1:0-2514 GCA_964368715.1 uncultured Bacteroidaceae bacterium
TTCCCGCACCTGCTATTATGATTTTCATTTTTCACTCCAAGACAAATTATAGCCTGTTATTACGAGTGGCATTCTGCTGTTATTTGCAGCCGAAGAATCGCTGTTTTATTAATTGTTTTGCCCTGCTGCGAAGTTTACTGGTTACTTTTTCAACCCTAGTATCGTCACTATATTATATTCAACGCAGTGTTTATTAGAATTTTTACGTTCGCAGAGAGGGAATCGCGCCAATATACAAGTGTGCTTTGTTCACGATTTTCTATTATGCATGACTAAATAGGAGGCAAAAATTGCTTAGCCGCCAGAGGAAGGAGAGAGGAACAATACCTCGTCTCCGTCGTTAAGTTTTGTACGGAATCTTTTCAGCTTGTCGATATTAATTTCGTTGACAAAAATCAGATACTGCTTGGCATCTTTTTCGGGAATGCCCGTCATCTTTGCCATTTTCTGCACGAGTTCTTTGACGGAGGTCGCCTCGATTTGAAGCGACTTTTTGTCAAAGTTTATTCTTGCCATTCCAAACAATCTCACGTTTACCATCACACCAAACCCTCCAGTTTCAATTTTTTCAACGTTTTGGCGGTGGGGATGCCGTCTTCAGTCCAACCTCTCGTCTTGTAGTATTTCTTTTTGAGTGCTTCAAGCGGGACTTTGCTCTTTGGATTGGACATAATCTGAAGTTCTTCCGTGAGACGTTTTGGCAGTGTGTCGTCCTTTGCGGAAACGCCCAGTTTGACGTCGATCATACGCTCCAAGTTATAACCTCTTTCACCTGTGACCAGGAAGTTCCCAAACTTGTATTTCATACCCGTTGCAGCGGAAATGGCCGCAGGGTGCGGAAGCATGCTGCACGGCATTTGAATGGCAAGCAGCGGCGCGATTTTTAGGAGTAACCCAACGATTGCGCCAATCTTTGTCGCCGCAAAGTTGACAACCCGCGTAATCACGCTATGAGGCTTTTTGAGCAGTATCTTCGGGAAAAACGCATATGCTGTGAACAGGCAGTTGCCGCCCGCAGAAATGGCTTCCATAAGGTTTTGGAACATAGCGGTCAGTTGCGCCTTGCCGCCCTTTGTATATTGATTGACAGAAAGACCTAGGCCTTCCATCAAAACCATATAACCGGCGTTTAGGTGGCAGCCTCCGCGGTTTGCCACGGCATAACCAAGACCCTGTCCGACTGCGCTACGCGGTTCATATGCGGCAAGTTCCATGCCTTTGGAGTTGATTGCAAAGTCTTTGCCGCCATATTTTTGGGCAAGTCGTTTGCTTCCTTCGGCAAGGTCGTTTCCTGCGCCGCGGCGATGAGCGATATCGTCCAAAACTTGAGTTATATTGTCAATTTTTCCGTATGATAAGCCGCTGTGCCACAGACCCTTTTCGTCCAGTTCAAGCGCAAAAGCGATTGTACCGCCGCAGGAAATTGTGTCCATGCCCAACTCGTCAATTTCGTAGTTCCACTTTATTATCTCGCCAAGGTCGTTATTGCGGCAGTTGCCCCCCATAAGTCCCATAATTTCGACTTCGGGGCCTTTGACGTCTTTTTCTTCGATATTTACAACGCGAGTGCATTGTATCGGGCAAGAAATGCAACCTGTGTTTCTTACCAAATATTTTTCTTTTAGCATTTCGCCTGAAATGTCCTCAAAATGCTCGTATTTGCCGGCTCGGAAGTTGCTTGTTGCCAAAATATTTTTGGAGTGCATAGGCGCGACAAGAGCGGCTGTGCCTAGGTTGGGAAGTTGCACGCCCGTCGTGGGGTGTGATTTCAGCCTTTCGGTCCAGGCTTTGTTGATTTCCATCAGTTTATCTTTATCGTATGCTTCAACGGGATTGTTTCCCACGCAGAACAGTGCTTTCAGATTTTTAGAGCCGAAAACCGCTCCAACTCCGCCTCTGCCTGCCGCGCGCTCGTCGGATATTACGCAGGCGTAGCGCACCAAGTTTTCTCCCGCGGGTCCGATAACGAATTTACCGCCCTTGCCCTCAAGTTCGGCAAGTTTTTCCTGTGTGGCGCCCGTTCTCAAACCCCACAGTTCGTCAGCGTTTTTGAAAGTGACTTTGTTGTTTTCTTCAATACTCAGATACGTGTGTTCGTCGGCTTTTCCTGTGATAATCAGCGCGTCGTAGCCTGCGCGTTTGAGATTCAGCGCAAAAGTTCCGCCGCAGTTGGATGAGGTATAAAGCCCCGTAAGCGGCGAAATTGTGGAAGCGTTGAAGCGTGACGTGCAAGGGCTTCCCATCGAGGTCAAAGGACTGGAAGTGATGATTATCGGGTTATAGGGTGAATAAGGATCAAAATCCTTGCCAAAGTTCGGTATTTCTTTTATAAGTTCGGCCATGATGCGGGCCGCCATAATTTTACCGCCCAAAAACAATTTTCTGTCTTCGTCGCTCAAATTGAACTCACCGATCTTCTTTTCAGTTAAATCAACGGTGAGAATCTTTCCTGTGTATGCACCTAATTCGGTTGACATATTTTCCTCCAAACGGTTACGGGGGCGAGTCCGTACA
>CAYJCS010000198.1:0-2481 GCA_964368715.1 uncultured Bacteroidaceae bacterium
ATTAAATATTGACTTTAAAGTGCTGTCAATTTATAATTATTTATAATCAACAGTCATTAAGTTTTTATCATATTCATTTTTTAACAATCGCTGTGAGAGGGGGACTCAATGGCACAAAGGCAACAATCCATTTTTAAACTTGTACTGTCAGCTATGTTTTTAGCCCTTGCTCTTGTTCTACCGTTTTTGACAGGACAAATTCAACAAATCGGAAACGCCCTCTGCCCTATGCACTTCCCCATTTTGCTTTGCGGTTTTTTCTGCGGCCCATGGTATGCAATGGGAATCGGTTTTATCGCGCCGATATTCCGATTTTTCCTTTTCGGCATGCCTCCAATCGTCCCACAAGGCATATCCATGGCTTTTGAACTGGCAGCATACGGTTTGGTGTCCGGTCTGTTGCATAGACTATTTCCCAACAAAAAAATATTTTTCTACCTTACGCTAATCATCGCAATGCTTGTGGGACGCGGCGTTTGGGGGATTATGCGCCTCATCTTGTTGGGACTGGCCAATTATCAATTTGGATGGGAGTTGTTTTTGTCCGGTGCGTTCACAACGGCAATCCCGGGGATAATCCTGCAAATCCTTTTGATACCGGTGCTGGTGATGGCGGTCAATGCGTCCTTCCCCAAAGCCAACGCGCTTCAAACAAATTATCTAAAGAAAAACCGCGAGGCAGTATATTGCGACGCCGATAATGATTTTGCGAATAAAAACGCTTTATCGTAATTTGCATTTGAACATATAAAGGAGAAAATATGGAAACCAAAACAACAGTGTACGTAAGGCACCTTGACGCGCCCTATCAAACAGAAAGCCTGACAAAGTTTCTGCCGCTCAACGAAGAATTGAAGCAGGAAGTGAAAAAAGCCGTTTACGAAATTTTTGACAAAGCGGGCGGCGAAAGCCTTTTGAAGTCTTCAAAAGAAGTTTTCATTAAGCCTAACGGTATTGACGGACAGCCCTATTGTTACACAAGGCCGGAACTTATCGAAGCCGCAATCGAGTATTGGAACGAACACGGCGCAAAGAAAGTTTATCTTTTTGAAAACTCCACTCAAAGCAACGCCACAAGACTTGTGTATGCCGTCACCGGATACGACAAGGTGTGCAAGCGCACGGGGGCAAAACCGATATATTTGGACGAAGACAAAGTTGTGGATTTTGAGTTTAAAGGTCAAAAATCCGTCAAAGACGACCCTAACGGCTATTTCAACACCACCTTCCAAATGCCGAGATTTGTTGTTGAAAACCTGATAAAAAACAAGGATAAAAACCTCTATATCAGTTTGCCGAAACTAAAAACCCACTCTATGGCAGGCGTGACGATGGGCGTCAAAAACCAGTGGGCATTCCCTTCGCAGTCCACGAGAGGTTTCGATCACAACTACAATTTGCACCACAAGTTGATTGACGTACTCAGTTACGTCCGTCCCGATTTTACCATTATCGAAGGCATCGAGGGCACCATTTACGGCCACTACCCCGTGACGGCTCTGGCCGACACAGCGGTCTTGCCGCTTAAAGTTCTCGTCGCCGGCAAAAACGTCGTGGCGACGGATATGGTCGGCGCAAGAATTTACGGCTATACGCTTGACGACGTTCCGCATCTTAAAGACGCGGTTGAGCGCGGATATTCGGACGGCGTACGCACGCTTGACGATATAAACATCGAAGGCGACATTTCGATGTACAACACAAAATACCCTTACGATTTATTCGACTGCTATCCTAAAGACGTAACGGTAATAAAGGGCAAGGAAAGATGCTGCAAGCAAGGTTGTCAAAACAATCCGCTGACGCTGCTCCAAATCCTCTATAACGACCATCACGGCAAAGGCGGCTGGACTATGGTAATGGGCAAAGGCCACGATGAAAAAACAATCGATTCGATACAAGGGAAAGTGCTGATTGTGGGCGACTGCGCCATAAACGAAGTGGGAGACAGGCTCATCAAGCGTTTGGGGAAGAAAAACGTGTTTTTGAGCCACAAGTGCAACAGCCTTGCCGACTCCGCTGCCGCTATGTTCTATTTGATGAAGGTCAACCCGATGGAGTTTGTGCCGATAAATCCGCTAAAGGCTTTGTCGTGTTTGGTCTTATCAAAGTTGCACGGCTCAACGGCGCTTGTCCCCAATCCATTTTCCAACATAATTAAGACGGTTTAGCAAACCTAAAAGTTTTACCCCAATCAAAAAGACGAACCCATTGTGAGTTCGTCTTTTTTCCTCTCAGTTGCTTGTTTATACCAAGTTTCACCATTATCGTCAGAATAAGCGAACCTAAGGTGCTGTTTAGTAAGATTGCCCATTTGAAGATTATCGCGGATGACCATTATCAGTTCGCCATTGTCGAGTTTTGCCATTTCACACTCATTGCCAACACCTGCGTCACCGCCTTTTTCCCAATTTAATCCGTTATCATCGCTATACATTGCATACGCACGACCTTGATTGCTGCAAGGGAACAGCAATCTCC
>CAYJCS010000199.1:0-2462 GCA_964368715.1 uncultured Bacteroidaceae bacterium
GCACCCAGTATGCCGCCTTCTTTGACACCCTTTAGCGCGCCCTTTGCGAGTGTCGAGCCAAATCCCATAATAGGCACAGTCACGCCTGCGCCGGCAAACTCTTCCATAAAACTAAACGCCCCCGCGATTTCAAGCACCAATCCGGCAAGCAGAAACGACACCAATATACGCGCCGAAGACATTTCGGTTTTATTGATGAGTATTTGTCCGATAACGCATATCAGACCACCCACGGCAAAAGTTTTCAGATAACTCAAAAAATATTCTAACGCCATATCATTATTTCCTGCTTTTAGTTTTTATTGCATTCCGGCAATTATCACCGTTTTTTACTTCATTATATACAAAACTATTCTACAATTAGTTGTTTTATAGAATACTTTCTATATCTTCCGTCTCCACGACAAAGGCATGGGCGATGCCGGGTATGGTTTCTTTTTGGAGCGGAGTGTCTTTGTTCAGGAGTGCGCCTGTTGCAACAACGAGCACACGATTAAGCGCGCCCAGCTCCAGTTTGTTCAAAATATAACCGTTGAAAGTGGTGTTTACACAGCCTGCCCCTGAACCGCCTTGAAAAGTTTTTTGCTCGGGTTTGAAATATCCTGCACCGCAGTCCATATATGTGTCGGGGAGTATTACTCCTTCTTCTGCAAGCAAATATTCCAAGAGTTCTTTGCCATAACGCCCCAAATCGCCCGTGAATATTGCGTCGTAATAATCGGGAGCGATATTAAACTCTTTAAGGTGAACAAGAATCGTATTTGCCGCAGCCGGAGCCATTGCAGCGCCCATATTGCTTTCGTCTTCAATGCCTAAGTCGATTACTCTGCCCATTGTTCCGCCTGTTATCTTTGCGTATTTTGTTTTTTTGCGGCTTACTAAATAGGTCGTGTTGCTTTTTTCGCTTTGAACAGAATCATCGAAAGTCGCTCTTGACTGTTCAAAATTTCCACTTTCGGCCGCGGCGGTTGAGCTGTTTTCTATATTGTTCGGCTTATTTGCAGACAAAACCGTACAACCCGCTCCAGTAACGGTCCATTGAGCCGTCGGAGTGCGTTGATTGCCCAGTTCCAGCGGAAATCTGTATTGCCTTTCAGCCGAAGAAAAATGACTAGAGGTTGAGCACGTGACTATATCGGCAAAACCTCCGTCAATAAGCATAGAGCCTAGTATTATGCTCTCGGTATACGTGCTGCAAGCGTTGTATATGCCAAAAAACGGCGTCGGGAAGTTTCTTGCGGCAAGCGACGACGCGGAAATTTCGTTCAATAGGTCACCTGCAATCATTATGTCGACGTCTTCACGCTCAATCCCCGCCTTCTTTATCGCCCCGGAAACTGCCTCGCGATGCATTTTACATTCGGCTTTTTCGTATGATTTTTGTTTCCACAAATCGTCGGAGAGTACCAAGTCAAACGAGCCGGCATAATTACCCTCGCCTTCTTTTGCTCCGACTATGGTATAGCCGGACGCAATGTACACGGGTTTATTAAGCCTGAAACTTGTTTTGCCGACTCTCATATCGTTCCTCCGGCAGCCTGAATGATGAGACCGATTATACCCACAAGCACACTGCCAATCATACCAAATACTATGATTGGGCCTGCTATGACGAACATTTTGGCGCAGATGCCAAATATGACGCCCTCTCGGTTATATTCGATAGCGGGTGAAACAACTGAGTTAGCAAACCCGGTTATAGGTATAATTGAGCCTGCGCCTGCAAAATGTCCGAGTTTGTCATAAACGCCGACGGCCGTAAAGAAAGAGCCAAGGAAAATCATAGTTACAGATATCCAACTTCCCAAATTCTCTTTGCTAAGATCCGGAGCGATTGCTTTTGCAATGTCGCCAACTGCCTCGCCGACGCAGCAAATCAAACCGCCAACTACAAATGCCGCCAAAAGTGAGCGAAACATCGGCGATTTGGGCGCGGTTTTTTTTACGTGTTCAAGATATTGTTTGCGTTCAATCATAGATTGGTTCCCTCAATGTTTCTGACAGATAACTTTTTTCAAGTTGCGAAAATATGTCGTTTTCGACGTTGTCGCCCTCGACACATTCATCCTCGTTGGCCTCTTCATAATGAATTGCCGTGTTATCGGGGTTTTCCCAAAATAAATTGTCCATAACCGTAGTTTGGTCATTCGCTTAAAAAAATATGCCAATAAATACGGAGAAAACTTACAGCCTTTTCCTAAAAAATATATATAATTATCAGTAGATTTTTTGTGCATTGGTTATTATTAGTTGCTTAAAATGCATGCTAAATCCAAAAATATAAAAAAGCATCGCCAAGCGACACTTTTTCAGATAGTTTAATACCAACACTAATTTGGAATTATTACGGAATTACCATATTATGATGTAGATTTCACAGAAGCACTTTTTGGTGGTTTCTTGTTAAGTTTCAAAATTATACCTTTTTGTTTCGCAGCGATTTCAAAGCAATTAACTGCAAT
>CAYJCS010000200.1:0-2460 GCA_964368715.1 uncultured Bacteroidaceae bacterium
ACCCCCTTGTGGGGAAAGAGGGGGCATCCAAGAAAAATATAGTTTTTAACGACTCTAAATCCTTGAGCAGAGGGCTTGGTAGCAAAGCACCAGTTGAATGGTTTGATAGCGCACGGAAGAGAGCACTGCGGCGAGGGAGCCGCTTGTGTCCACGTTGTCAAGAAGGGCTATGCAGGTAATGAGAGCAAGTTTGATTTCGGTGATTTGTTCCTTTTCGCTGTTATTGAATTTTGAGTAGAAATCGGACTTTATGTCTTCTATTGTCATAGATAAAACCCTTATTTGAGTTTTTGCGTCTTCTGTTGTAATTGTGCTTCCCGCAAGGGAATTGGCTACGGCATACAGTTTGTCAAAGGCGGTGTCAAAGTATGTGAGGACGTTTTTTATGTTTGCTAAATCTTCTTTTTTCACCCATTTATAATCGGGTGTGTCTATAGCGATTTCTTTGATATATGCGCTTTTGTCGCCTAGTTTTGAAAGGACGCTTTCGGCTTGTTCGGAGTCGGGATAAACGGCAAGGACGATTTCAATTTGTTCGCCTTTCATTATATAACCGGCACCGCCGCGGAGTTTTATCAAATCCGCCGTGGAGCGCGCAAGTGTAACGTCGGAATAACCGCCCGTAGCTACGCAAAAAAACGAATGTTCTTCTTCCTTTTTTTCAAAAGCGGAAAGCAAGCCCGCTCCGTCAAAAAGCAGGCAGCAGCAAAGTGTCAGCGCAAAACACATCACGATTGTGGCGACGACCAGACAATTCCCTTTGTCGATTTTTCGCATATTAAAGGATATGACCTCTCCCCACCTCTCTATGACAAACGGCAGATTAACAATTAAATTGGTCAAGCAATAGGGAAGTTCGCGCTTGATTTATAGGGTGTTATATATTATAATAACTGCTATGGCACACTCATCTTTATACCGCAGATACCGCCCTGACACGTTTGAAGGCGTCATCGGACAGGATCACATAGTGCGGACGCTCAAAAACCAAATTAAATCCGACACCGTCGGGCACGCCTATCTGTTCACGGGCACGAGGGGCACGGGAAAGACTTCCGTGGCAAAGATTTTTGCGCGCGCCGTAAACTGCGAACATCCGATAGACGGCTCTCCTTGCGGCAAATGCGAGGCTTGTTTGGAACTTGCTCTTTCGGGCAATTTTGACATTCTCGAACTGGACGCGGCATCAAACAACAGTGTCGACCAGATTAGAGAACTGACAGACAAAATCGGTTTTCCGCCGACGATTGGACGCTACAAAGTCTATATCATCGACGAAGTCCACATGCTTTCAAAAAGCGCGTACAACGCTCTGCTTAAAACTCTTGAAGAGCCTCCGTCGCACGCGATATTTATCCTTGCCACAACCGAAGTTCATCAAATACCCGCCACAATACTTTCACGTTGTCTGCGGTTTGATTTCCGTTTAGTGCCGTCAAGCAAAATCGCCGAAAGGTTGCGCTATATTTTTGACGATTGCAAAGTGTCCTACGAGCCTCAAGCGGTGGAACTTATTTCAAACGCAGGACAAGGAAGCGTGCGTGATGCGCTGTCGATTGCGGATATGTGCATTAGTTATTCAAGCGGCAATGTTACTTACAACAGCGTGCTTGAAGTCTTGGGCGCATCCGACCCCGAAAAACTTGTTGAACTTGCCCGGTTTATCGCAGACGGCAACTTAGAAGGTGCTTTGAATGCCGTATCAAAAATGTGTTATTTGGGAAAGAGTATTCCGATACTCGCATCCGATATAGCCGCGCTTTTCCGCGACGTACTCTATATCAAAACCTGCGAAACGGCAAAAGAAATGCTATGCATCCCCGACAATGTGTACTCTAAATATTCCGAACTGGCAAAGAAGTACGGCGTTGGCAAATGCATGAACATAATGAAAATTATGAACTCTTTGGAGGGTGAATTCCATTACAGCACCCAACATCGAATTTTGTTTGAAGCGGCGCTTGTCAGCGCGGCTTTGGGTTCGATTGAGAGTGCGGATAACGGAAAAATCAACGAACTTGAAAGCAAAATAAAACAACTGGACCAAAAAATCATCACTTTATCCAAAGGGGGTTTTAGTCCGGCACCTGTTGTAAAGGACGCGAGGCAGGTGTGGAAAGGAGTCGCGTCCGAACTTGAAAACAGAGGGTTCCGATTCCTTGCTTTGGCGGCAGTCGAAGCGGAAATCGAGTGTAACGACGATGAGTTTACCGCCTCTGTTTCAAACGCCGCAACCTACGACCTTTTGACACAAAAAAATAATCGAGACGTAATAAACGAAATTTTTTATACGCTATGTGACCTTAAACTTGTGATAAAAGAGCAGATGCGCTTAAATGACGACAAGGCACTTCCGTATATCAAAAATTTATTTGGGAAGTATTTGGAAATTAAGTAACTATTCCGCGTGATACTGCGTCAGCGGCCTTGACACAAACAGTCACGTACAATAAGTACGCT
>CAYJCS010000201.1:0-2456 GCA_964368715.1 uncultured Bacteroidaceae bacterium
GATACGACATAAAATCCTACAAAAAATCCTATCTTGACAAGATAATGGAAAACGATCCGGCCGCAACCACGCGTATTTCGGTTAGGTTGACGTACGCAGGTTACAAGGCACTTTGCGCGCACCTATACGCCAACGCACTTTGGAATTCGGGCTTTAAAACGCTGTCAAAAATCGTTGCCAACAACGCCAGACGTCGCACGGGAGTGGAAATCCACCCTGCGGCAAAAATCGGCAAATGCGTGATGATAGACCACGGTGCCGGAGTCGTTATCGGCGAAACCGCCGAAGTCGGCGACGGATGCGTGCTGTATCAGGGCGTAACCTTGGGCGGCACGGGCAAAGACGTGGGCAAGCGTCACCCCACCCTTGAAAAGAATGTTATGGTTTCCGCAGGCGCAAAAGTGCTGGGTCCTGTCGTTATCGGCGAGGGCAGCAAGATCGGTGCAGGAAGCGTAGTGCTTAAGTCCGTTCCCCCTCATTCCACCGTTGTGGGAGTGCCGGGCAGAGTGGTTAAACAGGAAGGCAAGAGAATAGCGGATATGGACCAAATATTGCTTCCCGACCCAATTATGGAAGAATTTAAGAGACTAAACGACAGGATTTACCGACTTGAACAAGAAGCTGGTATCCGCTCGTGTCGTTATTCTATTACAATGGACGAAAACAATATACCGAAAGAAGAAATCGAAAAAATCGAAAAGTCCCAAGTTGCAGAAAAGACAAATAATTAAGGTGCGTTTATGTTAAAAATATACAACACGCTAACGCGAAAAAAAGAAGATTTCAGCCCGTTAGAAGCGGGAAAAGTCAAAATGTACGCCTGCGGTATAACAGTCAGCGGCGAAGCGCACATCGGGCACGCTTATCAAGCGCTGATTTATGATATTATCCGTAAGTACATATTAAAATCGGGCTACAAAGTCACTTATGCGCGCAATTACACCGACGTGGACGACAAGATTATCGCAAAATCCAACCAAACGGGCATTCCTGCGGACAAGTACGCTGCCATGATGATTGAAAAAATCGATTCGGAAATGCGCCGTCTTCAAGTGGATGATCCCGATATTTGGCTTAAAGCCACTTGCACCATCGACGGCATTATTTCTTTTGTTCAAAAACTCATCGAAAAGGGACACGCTTATCCCACGTCCGAGGGCGACGTTTATTTTGCGGTTGAAAGGTTCCCGGGGTACGGAAAACTCAGCGGCAGGAAGTTGGAAGACGCTTTTGAAGGCGTGAGAATCGACAATGAAGAGAACAAACAAAATCCTTTGGATTTTGCTCTTTGGAAATCGGCAAAAGAGGGCGAACCTTTTTGGGAATCGCCTTGGGGTAAAGGACGTCCGGGTTGGCATATCGAGTGTTCTGCAATGAACATGGAAGCGTTTGGCGAGCAGATTGACATTCACGGCGGCGGCAGAGATTTGATTTTCCCGCATCACGAAAACGAAATAGCGCAAACGGAGTCATTAACCGGCAAGCAGTTTGCAAAATACTGGATACACAACGGACTTATCAAAGTCAACGGACAAAAAATGTCCAAATCGCTTGGCAACAGTTTGTTACTTAACGACCTTCTTGACTCTTACGCGCCCGAAACAATTAAATTTGCTCTGTTGCAAACAAATTACCGCGGAGATATAAACGTCACCGAAGATCTATTTCCCGAAGCCGACAAACATATGTACGGATTTTATTCCGTACTGCTTAATGCAAGAAATACGTTTTGCGACAAAGTCGGCGATGAAACTAAGGCGCAGGAAATCGATTCCGCATTCAATGAAAGCATGGACGACGATTTCAACACGGCGAAAGTGCTTGCAGATCTCTTTGGGTATTTCAAAAAGATAAAAGCAGAAATTGCCGCAAACGATACTTCCGCACTTGATAAAATCGCGGCAATCAAAAGAACTTACGGTCTACTGGGTTTTTTCAAAGCCGAACCTGCAGAGTTTGTAGCGTATTACGAAGCAAAACAGAAAAAAGAAGTCCCCGTCGAAGTGCTCGAACTGTCGGCAAAACGAACACAGGCCAAAAAGGACAAAAACTGGGCACTTGCGGACGAATTGAGAAATAAAATAGCGGCTCTTGGCTATACTTTGCGCGACACCAAAGACGGCGTTGTCATAGAATAAGGCTATTTGCCCCTTTAGAATAATCAAAAAAGCACAAAAAATCTGTCGACCATGTGAAATGAGAATTAACTAAATTGATAAAACGGCACGGCAAAGTGTCGTTTTTTTATTGTTTATCGCCTTTCTACTTCGTTAGATTTACTTTTAAAAATTATATTAAGACGACAAAAATCCAAATAATACCATTCAAAACAACACTGTTTGGCACCTTTTATGCCAAAATAATGGCTTGCAATAAGCGCGCGCGCGTTATATAATAATTTTGTACGGACTCGCCCCCGTAACCGTTTGGAGGAAAATATGTCAACCGAATTAGGT
>CAYJCS010000202.1:0-2442 GCA_964368715.1 uncultured Bacteroidaceae bacterium
GCGCGACGACATCGACGCCGTAGGAGCCTGCATAGGAAACAAAGGTGTTCGTGTTAACGCCGTCGTTGCAGAACTCGGCGGTGAAAAGATTGACGTAATCGAATATTGCTCCGATCCTATCGAATTTATTGCCCGCGCCCTCAGCCCCGCACAGGTGGTTATGGTGTCAATAAATGAAGAAGAACACTCTTCGAGAGTTATCGTCAACGATGAAAAACTGAGCCTTGCAATCGGCAGAAACGGCCAAAACGCAAGACTTGCCGCCAAACTGACCAACTGGAAGATAGACGTAAAACCTTATTCAAGTTTGGCAATAGACGACAACTCCGCAAACGGAGAAGAAGGAACGTCAAGCACAGATGCCCAGTAATAAAGTCGGAACAAGAAAGTGCGCGGTGTGCCACCTGCACGCCGACAAATCCGAACTTATCCGCGTGGTGAAAACATCGGAAGGTTTTAGGGTTGACAGCAGCGGCAAACTGGAAGGCAGAGGCGCATATGTACACAAAAACGCGGAATGTATTGAAAAAGCCATAAAAAAGCGTACTTTGAACGCTGCTTTTCGCACAAACGTACCCGATGAAGTTTACGAGGAACTGAAACAATATGAGCAATAAAATCTCTTCATACGTTGGACTGGCGCAAAGATGCAACAGTGTCCGTTACGGAGAGGACGCAATTACGGAGCGTCTAAAAATTATGAAAGTGGTACTTATTGACTGCTCCGCGCCTGAAAAATTCAAACAACGGCTAAAAGCCGAATGCGGTGATGTGCCATCTTACGAAGTGGAAAACCTGAAAGAAATGACCCACCGCGAACAAGTCCAAGCAATAGGCGTAACTAACGCCGAACTTGCAAAAGCAATTACAGAACAACTGAGGTAAGTATGACCGAAAAACCAAATCAAAACCCAAACGACGTCATAGGCGCGCTTAAGACCTACAAGACGGAAAAAATGCCGACTCTGTTTGACGCTATCATCCAAGAGAAAAATAGGGTGACAGTGCTTAGTGCGCATATCAAAGCAAAGAGAGTTGAATTGCAGGTGATAGCCGATGAAAAGGCTATGGCTTCTTTGACTGTACAAGCAGAGGAGCAGAGTACTCCGCAAAAACAAGAACCGGCTCCTGTTGTCGAAAAAGAAATCCAAAAGGAAACTTCTCCCGCGACACAAGATGAGCAAGTTGAGGTTTCAACGCCCATAGAAGTCGTCAAAACGGTCGAACCCACTCCTGAAGTTTCAAAAGTTGAGGAAGTGCCTCAAGAGGTTGCGACTCCGGCCCAACCAAAGCCGCAGAAAGATAACGCCAAGACAGAAAAATATGACGTCGCCAAAAAAACCGAAATAAAGGAAAAACCAGCCGGCGCAGAAAAACCTGTTAAAACAGAAAGGACTGCAAAGGTAGAGAAGCCCGCCAAAGCGGAAAAGCTTGCGCTTCCGGAAAAAACGGACAGACCTCAAATTGTCACAACAGACGAATTAAATCCGGACGGAACCAAACGCAGGATATTTATTGATGCGGCACCCGTCAAGAAAAAACCGGTCGAAACCACAAGAGTTTGGCCGGGTGGTTACGATGCTCGCGGCAGTGCGCGCAATGCAAGACAGGCAAATATGCAACAGAGCGGCGCTCCACAGCAAAACAGATTTCAGCGTCCCTCCGCTGTTACCGTTGCGCCTCCTCCTCAATTCCCGCCAAAGCCCGCCGCGCAAACAAAGGCAAAGGGAGGGAAACAGCAGGGTACAAGCAATAATAAATACGATGACAGAAACGCACTCAATAAGCGAGCCCTTTTGAAGAAAGGATTTATCGTTGATCCTTCCAAAATGGCGATTGACGACGAATACGATCCAAAGTGGCGTACCGCAAAAAATAAACTGAAAAATCAGCGCGGAGGCGGTGTTATCACCATTGAACACGCCATCATCACAATTGACCCTGTTCCTATCAAAGTGTTAAGCGAAAAGATAGGCAAAACGGCGGCGGAAATTATTCGCACTCTGTTTGTTTTGGGTATAATTAAGACAATTAACGAGAGCATAGATTTTGACACCGCTGAACTAGTGACGTCGGAACTGTCAAAAGACAATCCGATTACGCTCGAATACAAGCCCGAAGAAACCTTTGAAGAAGTTTTGAGCGCAAAACAGGTCGCAGCCGAACTAGACAGCGAGCAACTTGTCGCTCGTCCACCAATCGTCACGATTATGGGACACGTCGACCACGGCAAAACTTCGCTGCTTGACTATATAAGACATTCCAACATAACCGGCGGAGAAGCCGGCGGCATAACACAGCACATCGGCGCATATACGGTTTCCCTAAAAGGAAATCAAATCACCTTTCTCGACACTCCAGGTCACGAAGCATTTACATCGATGCGCGCTCGCGGCGCTCAAGTCACGGATATTGCAATACTTGTTGTTGCAGCCGACGACG
>CAYJCS010000203.1:0-2428 GCA_964368715.1 uncultured Bacteroidaceae bacterium
TCCCCAAAGAAGAAGAGTTGCAAGCGCTTGAACCACTCAAAGACCACGACATGATTATCTGTACCGGCAAGGTATCCACTTCAAAGTTTGCCGACGGCTTAAGCTATGCCACAAACGCAATTTTTAAGTGTTCTATCGACTTCGATTCTATTCGTCAAGCGGATTCCAAACCCGTTCCGGATAGTTACAGAAAGATAAAACCCGAACCTTTTAGAGAAATAAAACAAACAAATTTCCTATCAGATGAAACTGTGCCGTCATACCTTAAAGGCCGCTGTTTTGTGGTGTTTGATTTTGAGGCGACAAGCGAAATACCCTCAACAGCCGAACCTATTGAAATTGCCGCCGCCAAAATGGTTGACGGAAAGATCACGGAAACTTTTCAGAGTCTGTTGAAGCCGTCGCAGCAAATTTCCGAAAAAATCACACAGCTTACGTCAATCACAAATGAAATGGTGCAGTATTCTCCGAAATTTGAAGACGTTTTGCCCGATTTTTATAAGTTTTGCTATGGCAGCATTCTGGTAGGGCACAACGTAGCAGGTTACGACTATCCGATACTAAAGCGCTATGCGGAAGAACTCGGCTACAATTTCAATAATGAAATTGAAGACACTCTCACAATGGCTAGGAACACGCTTAAAGAATCCAGCAAATACAGCCTAGAAGCGTTGACGTCGCAATTTAATATTTCACACAAGAACGCTCACCGCGCAATGTCTGACGTTTTTGCAACGGCAGATTTGTTGAAACTTATTGCAAAAAGGTTGTAAATAACAAAAAAATACAATTTTCGAGCCTCATATTGTTGAATAAAGTTTAAATAAGCAGATAAATTGCTTGATTTTATATATTTTATATGATAATATAACATCACGCTAAATAGTGAAAACTAGATAGAGTGGGCACCTTGCTCACTCTTTGTTTTAACAGGGGGATAAATTTTACTGCTTACAGAATGACTATTAAACAAAACCGCCGACGATTTAGCAGTTATACATAAAAAATCATTCGCAGACTGTTTTTATAAAAATTGCGAAAAAAGTAGGGCTATGACAAACGAAATAAAAAATTTATCAACTCAAACCAAAGAACTGGTGACGGAAGCAATAATTAAAGCCGTTGAGTCAATCGACGGATACGAAGTTGTTGAAGTGCGTTTTTTTAACGAATTTGGTGCTCTCAACGTAACTGTATTTTTGTGGAGCAAAGACGGCGTAGATCTTAACGCATGCGAGACGGTGCACAATATCCTATCTCCCGCGCTGGACCGCTATGAGGATTTGTTCCCTTCGTCATACGTTTTGAACGTATCGTCCTCCGGATTGGACAGACCGATTGTAACAAAGGACGATTTCAGACGCGCGATGGGCACTCAAATCGAGGCTATATCCGAAGGTAAAAAGACTCACGGCACACTCAAAGAATACGACGACGAAAGTTTCACTTTATTTCAAGAAAAAAACGGTAAATCCGTAAAAATACAAATTAAAGACACTCAAAAAGTTCAACCGTATATTAGGTTTTAGGAGGACACAATGGCATCAAAAAAAGAAAAAGACGAATTCTCCGACTTCTTTCCTGCGCTGGATGCGCTGGAAAAAGAGAAAAAAATCTCCAAAGAAGTTTTGATTGAAGCACTCGAATCAGGGCTTGCTTCTGCATATAAAAAAGAATTCGGCGAGTCTCGCTCTATCATAGTCAGACTTAACGAAGAAAGAGGCACAATCAAAGTTTATGCCCACCGTCTGGTCGTTGAAGAAGTTGAAGACGAGGAAACTCAAATCAACCTTGAAGACGCGAAAGAAATTAAGCCCGACGCACAAATCGGCGGCGTAATAATTGAAGACATCACGCCCAAGGATTTCAGCAGAATTGCGGCACAAACGGCAAAACAAGTCATTATTCAGAGGCTTAACGACGCACGCAAAGAGTACGTTTTGAACGAAATGAGCGAGCGTCAAGGCGAGATTCTTAATGCAGCGATACGCCGCCGCGAAGGCGACACTTTGTATGTCGAAATCGGCGGTTCACAAATGGAAGGCGTTATGATGCGCACCGACCAAGTCCCCACCGAAACCTACAATATCGGCGAAACAATCAAAGTTTTTATAAAGAAAATCCGCGACACTCTGCGCGGCGCGCAAGTCGTGGTTTCACGCTCTTCCGCCGGCTTTGTCAAACGCTTGTTTGAAATGGAAGTCCCCGAAATCAAAGAGGGTGTCGTGAAAGTTGCGGCAATCGTCCGTGAAGCGGGCTTCCGCACAAAGATTGCGGTTTACAGCGAGCGCGACGACATCGACGCCGTAGGAGCCTGCATAGGAAACAAAGGTGTTCGTGTAAACGCTGTTGTTGCAGAACTCGGCGGTGAAAAAATCGACGTAATCGAATATTGCTCCGACCCTATCGAATTTATTGCCCGCGCCCT
>CAYJCS010000204.1:0-1971 GCA_964368715.1 uncultured Bacteroidaceae bacterium
CGCCCATTGCCCAATATTCCCCACTGCTGCCTCCCGTAGGAGTCTGGGCCGTGTTTCAGTCCCAATGTGGCCGATCAGCCTCTCAGCTCGGCTACCCATCGTAGGCTTGGTGGGCTGTTATCTCACCAACTACCTAATGGGATATGAGCCCATCTCTGTCCGCCGGAGCTTTCACCGCAGTATCATGCGATACCGTGGTCATATACGGTATTAGCAAGCGTTTCCACTTGTTATCCCGTTGACAGAGGCAGGTTGCTCATATATTACTCACCCGTTCGCCACTAACATGGTTCCGAAGAACCAAATTCGTTCGACTTGCATGTGTTAAGCATGCCGCCAGCGTTCGTCCTGAGCCAGGATCAAACTCTTAAGTTCAATCTTGTCTCTTATAACTTTTTGTTCAAAGGTAAATAAGACGTTAATTTAATGTTGTTTAATTCACATTATAAAATCGCTTTTCATTTTTTGTTCAATTGTCAAGGTACTCGCCGTCTTTTGGACAGCTTCCATATACTAGCATAACGGATTTTTGGTGTCAACTGTTTTTTCGATGTTTTTTAGTTATTTTTCGAGCAAATTCTGCCTTTATTTTCCGTATGCATAATATGTTGTGTGTTTTGTAGGATTCTAGCACTAAGCCCAGTAAATAGTGCCAATAAAATAAAAATTATACTTATACAAATTATGGAAATTGTATTGTAAGCGACACTTAAAACGAACTTAAAGCGGCAGAGCGTTTTTTATTACGCCGCCCCCCAAACAAATCTCTCCAAGATATAAAACCGCATACTGCCCGCTTGTTATAGCGCGCTGTGACTCATCAAACAAAACCGTTACGTTTTCCCCATCGAACAATGCGGTTGCATTTTGCAGCGGTTGACGGTGTTTGATTCTGACTTGACAGCGGAAGCTTTCCGACGGAGCAGGAGTGATAAAATTGAAGCCTTCGGTGATAAGCGATTTTTTGAATAAAACACTATCCTCGCCTTGCGAAACGATGAGGCGATTGTTCTCAACGTCCTTGTCAAGCACAAACCATCTTGACTCGTTACCGCCCTGAACGCCGCCTATTCCCAAGCCACGCCTCTGTCCCAAGGTGTAATAATAAACGCCGTCGTGCCTTCCGACCACGTTGCCGTCCGTTGTAATTATGTCGCCTTGCTGCATAGGGATATATTTCGACAAAAACTCTCTGAATTTTCTCTCGCCGATAAAGCAAATGCCCGTGCTGTCCTTTTTTGCGGATACCGGTATGCCCTTCTCACGTGCGTACGCGCGCACGTCTATTTTTATCATATCCCCCAAGGGGAACAGCACGTCATCCAGTTGAGCGTTTGAAACTTGGTTTAAAAAATAGGTTTGATCTTTGTTTTCGTCGGCGGCGCGCAAAAGGAAGTTTTTTTCTCCTTCGTGTCGAATTCTGCAATAATGTCCCGTAGCAATATAATCCGCTCCCAAATCTCTGGCAAAATTCACAAAAGGTCCGAATTTCACTTCGCGGTTGCATAATACGTCCGGATTGGGCGTTCTGCCCTTTTTGTATTCGTCTACAAAGAGTTTGAAGACGTGTTCCATATACTGGTTAGAAAAATCGACAGAATAATACGGTATGTCAAGAGTCGTGCAAATACGCTGAACGTCAGTCCAGTCCTGTTCGCCCGTGCAGCACCCGTCAGGCTCCGTGTCTTTCCAGTTGGACATATAAAGCCCCACGACGTCGTAGCCTTGCTCTTTAAGCAGGCTCGCCGCCACGGCACTGTCCACTCCGCCGCTCATTCCGACAACAACTCTTTTTGCCATTTTTCCTCTTTGCTAATTGCTCGGCATAAGTTCACGCATTAATGTTACGCGCAATTTTTATATGGACACATTGTATCATTTCCTTTTTGTTTAGTAAAGAAAATATAAAAATGCCAAAAATTAAAAAGCACCGAAACTCGGTGCTTTTTATTTACTCATAAAGTTTACCGT
>CAYJCS010000204.1:1981-2403 GCA_964368715.1 uncultured Bacteroidaceae bacterium
GGGAGAAAGTGCGTGAGGCACGGTCACTCGTATAATTTTTGGTCGTAGCGGTCGCCGCCGTCGGGTAAAATTGCAATTATATTGCTTTTGCCGTCTTTTCGCATTTCAAGGGCGGCAAGATATGCCGCAGCGGAAGAAATTCCGCATTTTTCACCGCTTATTCGATAAATTTCTTTAACAGAAGAAATAGCGTCGTCGCCCTTTACGGTGATGATTTTGTCAATCCTATCTTTTTCGACAAGTTCAGGCACAAAGTTTGCGCCGATTCCTTGAATTTTGTGAGAACTTGCGCGCCCTTCAGAAATGAGAGGGCTTTCGTAAGGTTCGACCGCAACGACTTTGCAGTCGATTTTATTGTCGCGTATATAGTTTTTTATGCCGAAGTATGTTCCGCCGCTGCCTATGCCGCATACTATCCATTT
>CAYJCS010000205.1:0-2402 GCA_964368715.1 uncultured Bacteroidaceae bacterium
GAAAATTCTTCAAGCAAACTTTCGGACGGTCCTTCCAACGCATACAAGTCAAGGGCAAGCCTAACGGCTTCCGCACTTGATGACAATTGCAAAAGGGGCAGTTGTTCCTTTTTTAATGCGGCAAGTTGGTTGTAGTCAGAATTTATTTCGGGGTAGTTTAAGAGTTTGTCAATCTCTTTTTTGCGCACGCAACCGCGCTCCGCCTCTTTTAGGAGAGAATCCGCCAGATTTTTTAATGTTTCGTAAGTTTGTTTTATGTCAGGCATCTTAAATCCTACGTCAATATTTACTATGTAATAATAGCATAACGCCCCTCCAAAGTCAATTTTGTGTTGCTTAAGAACGGGCGTTAAATAGGTTGCGATTTGATAAAAGGTTTGATTTTAATGGGAGGAACGGTGCTTTTTTTGCGCTTTACGGTGTGTGCTTTGGATTATTTACCGAAGTTTGCTTTTGCGGTTTGCTGCTATAAAATGCGCAAACAGTTTCATAAGCGATGTTTGTATTTTTGCGTATTGTTATCCTACAACCAAAATGCCCAAATAAGGCCGTAGCCCGAAAGTACCGCGAACAGTGTGAACGGCACGCCGATTTTCATAAACTCCAAGGTTTTGACTTCGTAGCCGTTCTTCCTTAAAATGCCGATTGCGGTGATGTTTGCAGACGCTCCTATGGGCGTGATGTTTCCGCCTAAGGTAGCGCCTACCAATAGTCCGAAATAAAGCACATAAGGTGAAGCGCCCAAATCTGAGGCAATGAGCGTAACAACAGGCAGCATTGTCATAACGTATGGGATATTGTCAATAAATGCCGAAATAAGAACGGACGCAAAGACGACAACAGTGTAGATGACAAACAAATTGCCTCCGCCTAAGCGTGCAATGAGATTTGCCAACATATCAATAATGCCGGCTTCGGTCAGACCTTGAATTATTATGAAGAGGCTGAACAACAACAAAAGGGTAGCGTAATCAATTCCCTTGACCAGTTCTTTAAGCATGCGAGGAGATCTTTCCGCA
This sequence comes from uncultured Bacteroidaceae bacterium, assembly GCA_964368715.1. GTDB lineage: Bacteria > Bacillota > Clostridia > Christensenellales > CAG-917 > RGIG4097. Next base: position 1,020 of record CAYJCS010000205.1, read on the forward strand.
ATCAATCTGTAAATTCCGCCGACAATTGCGAGCCCACTGCAGATAATTCCGTTTGTATATTCGGGTTTGTCAAAGAACGATACAATTACCAACAGCACGACCATAAGGAGCATGAGTGCAGAGGGGATGTAGTCTTTTACTACAACTTCCTCTTCGATGGTAAGTTTGTTGTTTTCTTTTCTGAAAAAGAAGAACAGTGTTGCCGTTGCAACAATTGCGCCTATTTCAACAGCCCAGAAAATTCCGGCGTGTCCAGTGCCGTCAACGTTCATATAAAAGAAGTCGGCAAAGTTCATTCCTGCTTCTTGGCCGAGGATTATCGAAGTCGTATCCCCGACAAGTGTCGCAGCGCCTTGCAAGTTTGATGACACCGCAATGGCGACAAGGGGCAATACGGGATTGATGTCCTGTTTTTTGCACATAGCCAAGGCGACGGGTGCAATCATCAAAACCGTTGCCACGTTATCAACAAATGCGGAAACAAAACCGGCAAAGAAAGACAGAAAAACAATTGCCCACATAGCGTTGGGCGCTTTTTTAACGAGAATATCGGCAAGTTTTTCGGGCATTTTAGAATCGGTGAAAAGCACCACCAATCCCATTGTGCCGGCAATCATCATAAGTACGTTTAAACCGCTTCCGCCGATGGCGTTTATAAACACCGTCGAAGGCGACATCCTATGCATGCCGACAAATATCATTGCAGTCACAAACGCTATTGCCGCTCTCCATTTGGGGAAAATCAGCAGTAGGATGTAGGTCACTACAAAAATTACTATTGTTGCTATTGTTAAGCCGCTCATGTTACCTCCGTATATAGAACGTTATAGTTCTATGACAGACTCCACCACATACGATAAGGTCTTTGTGTATTTTACATAATACGCATTCTAATGTCAAACGATTGCTTTCTTTTGGTATTTGCCTAGATTTTTCCAAAGCAAAAAACAGTTTTTTGTGTCTTAGCGCATCTTTTGTGTTATTATTATTTAAATGAAGAATTTCTACACATACATATTGAAATGCGCCGATAACACACTTTATAGCGGCTATACCTATAACATTGAAAGGCGGTTAACCGCACACAATGCGGGCAAAGCCGCAAAATATACCTTTGGCAGACGTCCAGTCACGCTTGTTTACCTTGAGTGTTTTGACAACAAATCCGACGCACTAAAGCGCGAATGTGCCATAAAACGTCTTACTCGCGTACAAAAAGAAGCATTGATAGGCCAATACAAAGGTTTTATAGACCAAAAATAAATTTCTTTGAAAGCTTTAACAATATGCAAATCTGTTGACATTTACGTGCGCCTGACCTATAATGACAACGCTTAAAAACCAATATACGTACCATTAGCCCAGCTGGATAGAGCGTCTGGC
>CAYJCS010000206.1:0-2351 GCA_964368715.1 uncultured Bacteroidaceae bacterium
CCGTCGGACGAAACCATTAGTTTTTACACGCAGGGCGACTTCACCGATCTTTGCGCGGGCCCTCACTTGACCTCAACCGGAAAAATCAAAACGTTCAAACTTACGTCGCTGACGGGAGCATACTGGCGCGGCAGTGAGAAAAACAAGATGCTCACCCGTATTTACGGCACAGCATATGAAAAAAAGGCCGACCTTGACGATTATCTGCAAAGACTCGAAGAGGCAAAACTTAGAGATCACAACCGTTTGGGGCGCGATTTGGGCTTGTTCATGACGGATGAAAACGTTGGACAAGGTCTTCCCCTTTTGATGCCAAAGGGCGCAAGAATAGTGCAGATTATGCAGCGTTTCGTCGAAGACGAAGAACAGCGCAGGGGATATCTTCTCACCAAAACTCCGATTATGACCAAGAACAATCTGTTCATCATTTCGGGGCACTGGGACCACTACAAAGACAAAATGTTTTGGATGGGCGAGGAAGACGTTGACGACGAAATCCTTTGTCTTAGACCAATGACTTGTCCTTTGCAGTTCACAATTTATAAAAACGGTTTGAAATCATACCGCGACTTGCCAATCCGCTATGCCGAAACCGCAACGCTGTTCAGAAAGGAAGCCAGCGGCGAAATGCACGGACTTACCCGTGTCAGGCAATTCACGCTTGCCGACGGACACATCGTTTGTTTGCCTGAGCAGTTGGAGCAGGAATTTTCAGGCGCGCTTGACCTTATCAAATATATGATTTCCACTTTCGGGCTTGAAGAGGACGTCAGTTACCGCTTCTCTAGGTGGGACCCTAAAAACGCCGATAAGTACGTCGGAAGCGCGGAAGACTGGAACAAAGTCGAAACCGCAATGAAACAAATTTTGGACGACTTAGGCGTGGATTATGAAGAAGCGTGGGGCGAAGCGGCGTTCTACGGCCCTAAACTTGACGTGCAGGGCAGAAACATACACGGCAAAGAAGACACGCTGTTCACGGTTCAAATCGACTTTGCGCTCGCCACTCGTTTCGATATGATTTATATCGACGAAAACGGCGACAAGAAACGTCCGCTTATCATTCACCGCAGTTCAATCGGATGCTACGAAAGAACTCTTGCAATGCTGATTGAAAAATACAACGGTGCATTCCCGCTCTGGATGTCGCCCGAGCAGGTCAGAGTGCTTTCACTCACCGACCGCACCATAGACACCGCAAAGGAAGTCAGAGAAAAATTGTTCGGCGCGGGTATACGGGCAGAAGCGGACGTCCGCAGTGAAAAACTGGGCAAGAAGATACGCGAAGCGCAACTTGACAAAGTGAACTACATTGTCATTATCGGTGACAAAGAGGCAGAACAGGGCGTGATTTCCGTGCGTCACCGTGCAGACGGCGATCTAGGCACAATGTCTGTTGATGAATTTATAGCAAAAGTGCTGCTTGAAACGGCAAAAAGAGACAAAACGCGTTAATCAAAAGAATTGTTTTATCAATATGGTTGACAAAAAATAACGTTTTTGCTATTATAACTCACGCAAGCAAAGGTTTCCCTTTCACCGTGAGCAGAGCAAAACGGTCGTCACTGTATCCAAAGTTCCCTTTAAGGGGCATTGTGTGTCGGAGAAACTTATTGTTTGCTCCGACACTTATTTTTCCGGAGAGAAAAGGGGGTTTATGAAGGAACTACTCATCAACGAGCAAATCAGAGACAAAGAAGTGCGCCTTATCGGCAGCGATGGCACTCAACTCGGCGTTATGAGCCTGTACGACGCAAAGCGTATTGCGATGGAGCAGGGGCTTGACCTTTGCAAGATGTCCGCCCAGGGCGCGAGTCCCGCAACCTGCAAGCTTATGGATTACGGCAAATTTCGTTACGAGCAGCAAAAGCGCGAAAAAGAGGCAAAGAAAAATCAAAAAATCGTCGAGATCAAGGAAATCCGATTGTCTGCCACGATTGACGTGGGCGACACGGCAAGACTTGCTGCGCAGAGTGCCAAGTTCATTCAAGACGGCAACAAAGTCAAAGCGTCCATACGCTTGAAGGGACGTCAACAAGCGCACCCCGATATAGCGGTGGACATTGTAAAAGACTATATAAAGTTGGTGGGTGACGGCGCAACAGTCGAAAAAGCCCCCACACAAGAAGGCAGGATAATCTATACGATTTTGGCGCCTGCCACACCAAAAAAATAAACAATTCAAAGGAGATAGAGCATATGCCCAAACAAAAAACGCACAGCGCTTCCAAAAAGCGTTTCAGAAAAAGTGCAAACGGCCATTTCAAAGCGGATCACAGTGGTCATGACCATATTTTGACAAAGAAGTCAGCCAAGAGAAAGAGATCTCTTCGTCAAGCCCAGTATATGGA
>CAYJCS010000207.1:0-2330 GCA_964368715.1 uncultured Bacteroidaceae bacterium
TTGTGGAGGAGTTGAATGCTTTTTTAACAAGCAAAGGGTGCAAAAGAACAATCAAGCCCGCCGCAAAGGGGTACCTCGTCACATACTCGCTGCCCGAGGGCGGAAAGTCACTCCTCAATTTTGTTTTTCGAAAAGGCAGCGCGAGGGCAAGACTTTACGCTTCCCACGTGGCGGACTATCAACAATTGATTGATAAATTTTCCGAAAGCGCCAAAAAAGAAATCGCAAATGCGCTTGATTGCAAAAAGTTGAACGCAAAGACCTGCAGCCCAAGCTGCCCCGCCGGGTATACCTTCGTCATGGACGGTGTAACGTATCGGAAATGCAGGAGCATGGCGTTTTTGCCGGTATTGAACCGGGCAAACAACGCGGTTATTCGGGAAATGCTGGAGAAAGAACTGGTCTTCAACGCCATGGATGAAAAACCGGCGAAACCTTTGGGCAAAGAGAAAAAATAAAACATCATCTCAGAGGTGATTGACGATGGATAATAAAGAATTCAAAAAATCTCAAGTGGTGAATACCGCCTTCTTTAAGGCAAGGAAGGAGACGGTACAATATGAGCAAAAGATATCGTCGAAAGAAGAATAAAGAGGGTGGATTGTTATTTGCACTTATTTCCACGCTCTCATTGGCTATCGTAACGATAGGTGAATTCATCTTTTATGTGATTCCCGCATTGATTTACAGGATTTGGGGTATCTGGGGTTATTACAAATCGTTGTATTATTTGAACACGCATAAATCTGTGTTAAAAATGGCGTTTGATAAGGGCGCCAGAGGCGAGTATATGATTTACCGTCATCTCAAAAAGATGGGCGGCGAACAGCGTTGGTTGTTTAATACATACTTACCGAGAGAAAACGGCCGTACAACGGAAGTGGATGCGATTCTTCTCCATGCAAGCGGCGTTTATGTGTTTGAATCAAAAAATTACAGCGGTTGGATTTTTGGCACGGAAACACATACGGTTTGGACACAGTGCCTAAAGCCATCCGAGAACGCCGGAACAAGAAAATATCATTTTCCGAATCCGATTATGCAGAATAAGTTGCATTTAAAGTACTTGTTCAAGGCGATTCCCGAATTGACCAATATGCCCGTTTACTCTGTTATAGTATTTGGAAACAAGTGTAAACTCAGAAAGATTACTCTTTCCGGCGGCAAGCACGCTGTCATTTCTCGCAAGAAAATTTCAAAGGCTGTTGCAAAGATGACATCTGTTGCGGCAAATGCAATCAGCGAGGAAACGCTTCAATCAATATATGATAGACTTTATCCGATGACGCAGGTAGGAGAGGATGTAAAGGCACAGCATATTCTCGATATTCAAAACCAAATACAGGCAGAGCAAGAAAATGACGACACTATATATGATGAAACAGGTCATGCCTCTCCGACGGTGACCACCGTAGAACAACTGCCGCAGGTAAAATATTGCCCCCAATGCGACCGGAAGTTGGTGTTACGCACCGCACGGAACGGAGCAAGCGCTGGGCAACAGTTTTGGGGCTGCTCCGGATTTCCACATTGCCGTTATATAGGGAAATAAGACACGTTTGGTTTTACGAATTGACTTATCGCTTATAATACGGTATAATGAAAAAGGAACACATTAAACAAAAGATGACAGAGGAGGCGCTTCAATGCCCTGCTATTACGTAATTGGTGTCCGGATGGACAATCGGGTAGGTAACGCGTTAAAATTTCAAGAAACGCTCACACGAAACGGCTGCATAATCAAGACACGTCTCGGTCTGCATGAGGTCAGCGAAACGGCGTGCGCGAACGACGGATTGATCCTCTTGCAACCATGTGGGGAAAAAAAGGAAATCGAGCGGTTGGTGATGGACTTGAACGGTCTTGACGGCGTCCGCGCGAAACTCATCGATTTGAATTGACCGCGGCTTTTTCCGAAATCCAAGAACCTCCCGGCGGTATGACCCCGCCGGGAGGTTCTTGCGTTTATACCTGCGCAAATAAGAACGCTGCATGCGTGCGGGATCGGCGCTTTTATCTACCTATCACTCGGCAAGCAGGGTTGCGTCCAGCACCTTCTTCACATCCGCATATTCGACGTGGCCCTCGTATAGCTTCTTTTGACCGATAAAAAAGCTGGGCACATACCGGTAATCATATGAATTCGCCAGCGCGCTTTGCTCACGCTCGTCAATCTCACGGATCGGCAGGGCGGCATAGCGGCTGTCCTCCCTGCGAAGTTGCGCGATAAACTTTTTGGCCAGCACACAGTGCGGACTGGTTTTCAGAACAAACCTCGTAAGTTCTTTCATACATCCTCCTTCGCCGCTTTGCGGCGGCACGTCTTGATT
>CAYJCS010000208.1:0-2315 GCA_964368715.1 uncultured Bacteroidaceae bacterium
GAATTTGCCAACGCCGTTGCCGAAAAACTGGGCGTGTCCGCAAAATTTCAAATTATCAACTGGGATGACAAGGTTATCGAACTTTACGCAAAGAACATTGACTGCATTTGGAACGGATTCACCGTCAATGACGAGAGAAAAGGTCAAGTTGAATTCACTCAGTCTTATCTCAACAACACTCAGTGCGTCGTAGTCAAAGCCGCAAATCTTGCCTCATACACCTCCGTCGAATCGCTTACCGACAAAACAGCCGCCGCCGAAGCAGGCTCTGCCGGTGAAGGCGCAGCAAAAGGTTTGACCGATGAAGCGAACGTCACTCCCGTTGCGACACAAAGCGAGGCACTTCTTGAAGTCAAATCCGGAAGCGTTGAATTTGCAGTCATCGACGTAATCATGGCAAGCAGCATGGTTGGAAAAGGTGATTACGCTGACCTGTCAATAGTCACCGCAGTACAACTTGAAGCAGAAGAATATGCAGTCGGTTTCAGAAAAGGCAGCGATATGGCAGCCAAAGTAAACGCCGCAATCGATGAATTGATTGAAGACGGCAGCCTGCTTGCCATTGCTCTGAAATATGGCGTTGACAATGCGCTCATAACCGCGTAATATTAAACTTCAGAAAAAACGAAAGGATAAATAAATGTCTTTTTCAGAAATAACAATACAATTGCTCGAGGGGTTCGGCAGTACGGTAATGCTCTTTGCATTCACCTTGCTACTCGCTTTACCCCTCGGCCTTTTGATTTCTTTCGGCTCGCTGTCGCATTTTAAACCCTTGCAATGGCTGGTACGGACGTTTGTTTGGATAATAAGAGGCACGCCTCTAATGCTTCAAGTTATCGTTATATTTTACGTTCCGGGGTTGGTGTTTAACTATGTATGGCCGACGCTTGCCACCGGAAACGCCACTTTTGACGCAATGTTCTCATCAAGGTTTATTGCGGCTCTGGTTGCGTTTGTAATAAACTACGCGGCGTACTTTTCCGAGATCTACCGCGGTGGAATCCAAAGCATTCCATGGGGACAAAACGAAGCGTCGCAGGTCTTGGGCATGACAAAAGCGCAAACTTTTTATCATGTAATTTTGCCTCAAGTGATAAAACGCATTCTCGCGCCAATGTCCAACGAAGTTATTACACTCGTCAAGGATACCTCGCTTGCGAGAATTATCGCCGTCGGCGAAATACTGTTTGTCGCATTCAATATCATGTCACTCAACGCATTGATATGGCCGCTCTTCTACACGGGCGTGTTTTATCTGATATTCGTTGGCGTGCTGACACTCTTTTTCGGCTGGCTCGAAAAGAAATTGAATTATTATAAGATATAGGTGGTCGTATGTCGGAAGAAACAAAAAACTTAATAACAAATCCGCCTATTCTTGAAGTCAAAGGCCTGACGAAGTCATTCGGCGCGACCGAGGTACTAAAAGGCATTAATTTTGATATGCAAAAAGGCGAAGTGCTGGTGATAATCGGCTCGTCCGGCAGCGGAAAAACAACGCTGCTCAGATGCCTGAATTTTTTGGAAACCGCAGACGCAGGCCAAATAATCGTGAGCGGTGAAACCCTGTTTGACGGCGATAACCTCAAAAAGGAAAAATCGGACGACATTCGCAAAAAACGCTTGCATTTCGGACTGGTATTTCAATCGTTTAATCTTTTCCCGCATATGACGGTGTTCAAAAACGTGCGTATCGCGGCTGAACTGCTTGAAAAAGCACGGCTGAAAAAGGAATGTAAAAGTTTAAAAAAGAGTGGTTTGAAACTCAAAGAGTATTACCGCGCCTGTATGCGTTTGCGCTCCGGCGCAATGAACGGAATAAACTTAAGAGCACATTCACTATTAAAGCGCGTTGGGCTTGACGACAGAGCGGGCGCATATCCTTGCGAACTCTCCGGCGGACAGCAACAGCGTATCGCGATAGCGCGCGCGCTTGCATTATCTCCCGATATTCTTTGTTTTGACGAGCCTACAAGCGCTCTTGACCCAGAACTTACGGGCGAGGTTTTGAAGGTCATCAAAGGGCTTAAATCGGGCGACAGTACAATGATTGTTGTCACGCACGAAATGGAATTTGCGCGTAACGTTGCAGACAAGGTCATCTTTATGTCCGACGGCGTCATTGAAGAATGCGGCACCGCATATCAAGTGTTTGATAATCCTCAAAGCGAAAAGACAAAGGCGTTTTTATCAAAGCGTGACGACATCTAAAAAAAAATTAAGGCAACCTCTTATGTTAGTTGCCAAATAAAATGCTAAGTTGTATAATCTCCCTATTGAAAAATAAGGAGATTTTTTTATGCAAAGCAATT
>CAYJCS010000209.1:0-2309 GCA_964368715.1 uncultured Bacteroidaceae bacterium
AATTATTTTTCGCATACGCAAAAGTATGCACCTATGGTGCAAGATGTAAAATTGATTATTAAAAATGTAATTTATTGTATTTGGACAGATGAAAACTTCAACAGAAATGATGAAGAAGATTGTTTTTTGAGTGAGGGGCAATAGTTCTCAAAATGGCTGGGAGGAGTGACCACTGCGGGCGAAACGGCACATTTTTCAAACAGTGCGTAACCTCCGACTTTCACCATTAACAAAGCACTTATAACCAAAACTATGTCAAAACTTTTCAAGGATACGCCGCAGAAGATAAATTGACGCATGCCCAAAAAGGCAAGGTTGTGCAGAGCAAAAACTCTAAACAGCGTCATAGTGACAATGACCGCCGCCGTTGCGGAGATAAATCTTCTGATCCCAACAGGCAGCTTTTTCAAAAGCGCCGCAAACAACACAACCAAGGCACCCAGTACCAAAGTACCGGCAATGCCCAAGACTGTGCATACGACGCTAATAAGCCATGAAATCGAATTCAGCATATTTTTCCGAGCGGTAGTGAACGGCATCGATGTTTTATCGGTCTTGATGCCACTTTATATACCGCTATTCATCGGGTTATTTTACCACAAAGAGTTCGTCGTGTCAATCGAATTGTCCTTATTCATCATTTATGCGGTTCATGCACGGCTTACCACGCGATTACGCGCTCAAAAAGCCGAAATTTGCCAATAGTATAATATAGCGCAACAAATGGAAATTGCTTGACTATAGTGTACCCAAGTGATATAACTTGACACCAATAAAGGTTGCTTTATTTAAGGTAGTGCTATGGAATATTACGAACTGTTGTTACCGCTTGCACTGATACTGGTGCTGTCCAAATTGCTTTCGATTTCGAGCAAGCGTTTTGGCATGCCTCAAGTTGTGGGAATGCTCGTCGCCGGCTTACTTTTGGGACTGATAAAATACATCCCGGGGCAAACGATTTTCACTGGCGAAACATTAGAAGGGCTGTCTTTCCTTGCGAAAATCGGCGTAATTTTAATTATGTTTTCCGCCGGTATCGAAACCGACATCAGCCAATTCAAAAAAACCGGCGTTGCCTCCGTGGTTATAACGATTCTCGGAGTAATTTTCCCTTTGGCGTTCGGTTTTATCGTTGCGTGTGCATTCAACGGCGGATTTACGGATTTGTCGCGTCAGCAGGTTTTAAGCAATCTTTTCTACGGCACGATTTTGGCGGCTACTTCTGTAAGCGTAACCGTGGCAACCTTAAAAGAGCTGGGAAAACTCAACTCCAAAGTTGGCACGTCTATCGTATCCGCCGCCGTACTCGACGACATAATCGGCATTATTCTGCTTTCATTGCTTATTAGCCTAAAAGACAGCGACAATGTGTCGGACGTGGGCATTTCAATAGGAATGATGATTGCCTTTTTTGCGGCGGCTATCGCTGTGGGCAGCGTCATATTCTTGCTGCTTAAATGGATGTCCAAAAAATATGACCACCACCGCAGAATTCCGATATTCGCTTTTGCAACTTGCTTTTTGTTTGCTTGGGCAGCGGAACATTGGTTTGGAGTTGCAGATATCACGGGCGCATATATCGCAGGTCTTATGTTGTCCGGAATTGGCGACCGCAACTATGTTGACCAAAAAATCGAAACAAGCAACTATATGATTTTTGCCCCCGTTTTCTTTGCCAACATAGGTATACAAACTTCTTTTGACAGCCTAAACGGTCAAATGATAGGGTTTGGATTTGCCATAATCGCGGCAGGTATTTTGGGAAAAATCCTAGGTTGCGGACTCGGAGCAAAGATTTGCGGCTATTCCAACAAAGACAGTTTGCGCGTCGGACTGGGAATGGTTGTGCGCGCCGAAGTCGCCTTAGTTTGCACGGGGAAAGGCATTTCCGCCGGGCTTGTATCCGAAGGCATTATGCCTTTTATCTTGATTCTTATCATCCTGACTTCGCTGATTACGCCGCTCCTTCTTAAACTCACCTACAAAAACGAGAATGACGTACTGCCTCCCAAAGATATGTTGCAATTTGAAACGAACCCCGCCGCCGAAGCACCCAAAATATAAGACGAAAATAAACAAAACGAAAATAAACAAAACGAAAATAACCGACTTATAAGAGCGGGGACAAGCGCTTTAGACCGAAACGTCAAAAAAACGATGTTGAACCGTTCGGAAATATACAAAATTACTGCGGAATAAATTAAAATGGAAAACACTCAAGCACTGAAATCTGACAGGCTTGGCACAGAGCCAATCGGAAAACTTATTATGAAGATGAGCGGCCCCGCCATACTCTCAATGACGGTGCA
>CAYJCS010000210.1:0-2265 GCA_964368715.1 uncultured Bacteroidaceae bacterium
ATTGAAAACGTCATATTTTGTCCAGCCGACGTATTCCGAATATTTCTCGGTTGCACTGTCGAAATCCCAACCGACTATGCACATTTTGTCCAGTTCGGAAACGCCCTTCAAAACGTTGTCCGCGCCGATGAGTTTGCTGACTTTAATTCCGCTTAAATTTAAAGCTCCGTCTTCTTCGGTTATATCGTAATTTCCGCCGTAAGCCGCCGTATCAAGCGTTTCAAGCACGGAGAACGAATAAACAGTGGGAGTTGCTAAAATGTCGATTGAAAACTCAATAACGTTCAGTTTTTTTGCCCATACGTTTGCAATCTGGCTTGGGAATATAGCACGCAGAGCACCGCTCTTTTCTTTTTCTGTTAAGGTAATGCCGTCATATTCAAATGCGACAATCATTTTGCTGCCGTGGCCCAAACTGTTGAAAACCTCTTCGGTTGCAATCGAAACGTAACCGTCGGTAGCGTTAAGCGTAAGACTGCCGTATTCGCTGATAGGTGCACTGGAAGAAAACTCTGCCATCAAGTCTTCAAGGTATACGCCTTTTAGCGTGTGGGGGATAGGGTTGCCGTCGTCGTCGGTTTTATCGCTGGCTATCGCAGGATTTTCCGACGTGAATTCGGCGGGCTTTGTTTCAAACAATTTCTTTATTTGTTTTTTTGTGATAACAACGTCGTCTAACGTTTCGCCTTCGGCGTTTACCATGCCTTTTAGGGTGAGGGCATAATCTTCATCGGCCACGGTAACAGAGCCGCTGGGGTTATCGTTGTTGTCGTCGTTGCAGGCGGTAAAACAAAATAGAGATAGAGCGAGAATCAAAACAAGAATTGCCGAAAAAATCTTTGAAGTTTTCATTTTCTCTTCCTTATAAAAAAACATTCCGCGAATTTATGCGGAAAGAAAGCAAAAAAGCGGTTCTTTTCGCAATGGAAGGGAAAACTCTTTCGGGTCGTCCCCCGTTTCAAAAACCGTGGAATAACTGTAGGCTTTTGAAATCGAACGCTTATATTATGTTACTAAAAAAATATTAACTTGTCAATTATTATGTTTTGGGCGCACCCAACTTAAACGCGTATAATCACACTTCATAATAATATAACGAGAAAAAAGTTTTATTTGACAAATGCGGCAAAGAAAACAAATAATATAACTATGAATAAAAAATTCGTTTTAAATTTAATTCGTCTTATCGCGGTATTCACTGTTGTTGTTTTTAGCTTTGCGCTTTTTGCTTGCGACAATGCAGACAATACCGATTATCCGTCAATGATTGACGATGGCAGAGAATATACTGAAGTTGAGATAACGTCAGAGCAAAAAACTATCGCAAAATTTTGCCGTATAGAAAACTATTTTGTTTTGGGCGATTTCAAGATTGTCCGAGTGATTTCCGAGCAAGGGTATGTTGACGAAATCGAGTTGCTCGTGCTCCTTGAAGGCACCACTGTCAAACAAATAAAAGGTTTGAACGTCAAAGAAACCGCCGATTACGGTGCAAAGTGTTTCAACGACAAATTTATAAGCCAATTTTACGGCATTGATTTATTGACCTCTCCGCTTTTACGCGGCCGTCAAGACAACTTCGAAGACGGTGAAATCTTGTACGTTTCTCACGCAACGACCACGTCCCGCGCGCTTATAAGCGCAGTAAATGCCGTCGCTTTGTTTATAAAAGACGTTCAAAAATGACACATAGAAAGCGTTAACCATTTTATTCAAAAGCGATAATATAGCAAATATAAGCACGACAAGAGCGATTATACATTATTAGGATAATCGCTCTTTTTGCTTGTTGATGTAGTCGCACTATGTTTAAAAGCATTTTGAACATTGAAAGTCAATATCTGATCCACAGCAGTAAGAGTTTGAGCGGTAGTATTTATCAGCTGTGCAACGGCTTGAGTGGACGCCAAATCCGAACCTGCAGGGCCTTGAGGACCGGTCGGACCGGTTGCGCCGGTTGGACCCGTGGGCCTTGTCGGGCCTTTGACATTAAGTGAAGAAAAACTAAGTAGCAGACTGAATTCGGGCGAGTTTTTGGGTATTCCACATGGCAAGTTTACATTTACTCTGTAAAATACGCCTCTGAAAACAACTATCTGTCCAGCATAATAGTTCTCACCTTGGACAAAGCGTATAGGTTGAAAATCAGTATCCCAAAACATATAGTTTTCCTTTTATTGATTTTCTTCTTCTTCTTCGGGCTTTATTGCTTTTTTATAAAACTCTGAATTGTCATTCAATCTTTTACTGCCGGGGTTAAAACTC
>CAYJCS010000211.1:0-2176 GCA_964368715.1 uncultured Bacteroidaceae bacterium
TTTACGTACTTTTCCAAACTCCCGAGCGCGCCGTCGCCAAAGTCAAGACAAATTTTCGTTCCCCTTTCTTCTACAAGATAGCAGCTCGTGCCGTTATTTAAGTCGGCATATGCACCCGACGATCCTATTAACGTAATTTTCATAGTACGATTTTACTATACCTTGCAAAAAAATGCAACAGCCTTTTAAGAATAATACCGGCATTTTGATAGTAAAATTACAAAAGACCTGCTAAAATAAGTCAAGCAAAAAACAGACAATACGAAAAATATTTTTTCAGTGAAAAAGAGCGCGGTAAAATCGTTCAAACCACATAAGATTTGAACGGATAAAGTCAATTAAAGGAAAACCTAAGAAGCAGATAAAGAGTTAAGACGCTCGGTCACACGGGCGTAATAAATCCTTAAAAATTTGTTGGCGGCAGCCGTCATATAAACGTAATAATGCTTGCCTTCAAGTCGTTTTTTGTCCATAAACTGAAAGACGGAATTGTCAGCGGGAGCGTTCTGTAAAATGACTGACATTATCTGAAACAGAGTTTTACGCAAGGCGCCCGAACCGCGTTTGGAGATTTTGCGGGATTGAGCGTTAAAGGTTCCGGACTGAAAAGGCGGAGCGTCAATGCCTGCAAAACCGACAAGAGCTTTCTTGTTATGAAACCTTGAAACGTCGCCGATTTCGGCAATCAGTTGAGAGCCGAGGACGGTGCCTACGCCAAAGAAAGACAGAACGGTATCATATTCGGGAAGAGAGGAAGCAAGCCTATTCATTTCAACGGCAAGCGAGGCTAAAGTTTCGTTGATGGAGTTAAGTTGAGAAACGGAAGCAGAAATCAGCTTGACGGAACTCTCGTTAAAAGGTAAGGACGGAGAACAGTTACAAGCGAAGGCAAAAATTTCTTTGGCTTTGGACTCGGAGAAGTTGTATCCGAATTTTCCGCACCAAGAGAGATAGCTTTTAGAGAAAGCGGAGAACGATTTTAGAGAAATACATTCTGAATGGGGAAATTTGAGGACGAAATCGATCCATTTTTCGTGCCCGTCGGACTTTCTGGCGGGAGTAGAAAATAAAGTGTTCGCACCGGGAAAGGATTGATCGAGTAAAGAAATGAGATTGTTTTTGAGCATAATTTTCAGTTTGATATACTGATTGTATTGTCTGTTAAAGGATTTCAAAAGCAATCTGTTATCGGATTGACCGTTAAATGGAGAAAGTTCCGACCAACGGTCTAAGGCAAAAGAAGCAAGTTTAAGAGCGTCTTTTTTATCGGTCTTAGCCTTGCGAACAGTTAAAGATTTGGTACTGTAGTCGTTGATTAAAATGGGATTGACTACGGAAACAAATAAATGATTGTTACGGAGAAACAGGGCTATGGGAAGATAGTAATTGCCTGTGTATTCCATAACGATTTTCGTCTCACCGTCCAAAGATTTAAGGAGTGTGACCAGCTTCCCAAGTTCCTTAGGATTGTGAGAGACGTCGAACGGTGAAAGAACAATTTCGCCGAACGGGCGCAGGACGGCAACGGTAGACTTGCCTTTGGAAACATCGATACCGACAGCGTTCATAAGTAACCTCCCAAAAAGAAATAGTAAAAAGGTGACCGACAAATTCACGTTACTTATTCAATCTGATTGGTTACACGGACGCGAAGCCCAACCTGCAAAAACCGAACGCTATAACGGAAGGTCGGCTGACAGTCTTTTGTGACGTGCGTAAAAGCACAAGGAGAAATCCGTCAGACCTTAAATACCCTTCCATTATAGCTTAGGTAACGGAACAAAGAAAGTGTAAATCGAATTTATGCACTTTCTCGGTCAAATATATTGTATCAGGAGAAATTTATGGCAGATAAGAGGGATATTTTATTTTCGATTGCGGCGGTCGGCATTGCTTTTTATTGCGCCACGTCGGTTTTAAAGGCGCTTAAAGTGTTAACTTTTTTCCTTGACGTCCTTTTTCCTTTCGTACTGGGCGCTTTATTCGCTTTGCTACTTAAAAAGCCCTGCGTTACTTGCGAAAAGCTCCTTTCAAGGTGGATAAAGCGAAAAAAACTCGCTAGATTTCTTTCGATTACCGTCGTTATCCTCCTTCTACTTATCTTCATTGTCCTTGCGATTTTACTTTTGCTGCCGAGCCTTACCGCAAGTATGTCCTCACTGATTGAAAAACTGCC
>CAYJCS010000212.1:0-2165 GCA_964368715.1 uncultured Bacteroidaceae bacterium
CTTTTAGCAAGCGCGGGCTTCAGTCTGACCATTTGCGCCGCTGTCTTAAATATGATGGACGCTTGGTTTTTATCCGCCGCGCACCCGTATATCTCTGCGCCGTACTCGCCGTCGGCGCAAAGGAGGTATAGCGCTACCGCCGCAGCCAGCTCGGATTTTGCGTTCTTTTTGGGTGTGAACACGAAAGCGGTGTTGTACTGACGGTAGCCGTCTGCCTTGACCGTGCCGAAAATATCACGCACCACTTTTTCTTGCCATTTCATAAGGTTGAACGGCTTGCCCGCCCATTCGCCGTGAACATGGCAGAGGCTGTTGATGAAGTTGACGGCGTTGTCTGCTTTTTCTTTATCGTATTTTGCGCCTTTCGGTAATTTCAAAATTAACTATCTCCCCGCCTTGTCTACGGCTCTGTTTAGAATAATGTCGAGAGGGTCATTGCTGCCTGCGTTCTTATCCACAAAATATCTGAGCCGCTCCGCAATATTGACCTCGATTGCCGACCACTGTCCCTGCGCCTGCTTTTGGTATTTCTGCGCGATCCGCACATAGGGACTTTCGCAAGGCATTTGCGTTGTCGGATGTTTTGCTAAGAAGCCATAATCGTGAATTGCGTTTTCCGCCTGTTCGCAGCGGGAAAGGCTCAACGCGTATTGTTGCAGGCTTTCAGGGTTCACCAGCAAATGGCAGTCTCGCTCCTTCAGCCAATTCCACAGCCGTTCATAGATTTCTTTCCCTCTGTTTGCCGTGCTGACCTGGCGTGTTTCTTTTGTCAAATACTCGTTGGGTTTCGGCATTTCCGCACCGCTTAACTCCGCATTCACGCTAAGCGCGGGGAGCTCTGCAGTTGCCGCCGTACCATTTAATACCTTTGTGACTGTATCCTGTTTCTTGCGGCCCGCGCCCATCCGCTTGCCGCCGTGGTTGTTACTCATCTATAACTTCCTCCTGTTTTTAAAATATCCATTGTTGTTATCGTCCTTATTTTTCTGTTGTTTTTCCATACCATGAATCCCATTTTTTGTACACTTGAATAGCCTCCAAATCAAGTTCTATTACCGTTTTTTTGGAAGCGGGATAGAATTTTTTGCACGCAAAATCATATTTATCAGGCTTTTTTTCATTCTTAATCAAGTTTTTTGTATCGTAAACTTGATTAAGCCGATAAACCGTGCTTTTCCGCACGCAAAAAATAGCTGAAATCTCGTTAAAATTGCTTTTTTCCGTCTATCTTGAAAAGTGTCTATAGCTAAATTTTCTAAAATGAACCTATTTGGAAGTTTTTTGCTGTTAAGTAGCCTATCCCTAACTCTTGATACGCCCTTTTTACTTACGCGACTGCCGTCCCGCTGAGGGTCCTTGATGTCGTAGAGATTGAGACCCCCTACCCCTCCTGTCACAGAACTAGGGTATATTCTCTTACCCTTGCTGGTTTACTGTAAGTTTTGTAAATGTAAATTTGCTGATTTGTATGCTCACCCAAATTACGGTATTTTTTAACTTTTTCTCTTCCGAATATCGAAAACACTCTCTCGCGATACCCACCCCATAATTTGCCTTTACAAATTTACAAAGATTATATTTTATATAATTTATTATATTTATATATATAAAAGAGGTGTTTTATCGTGGTTTTCTAATGTTTTCGTGTAAATTGTAATCCTTTACATTGTAAATTTAGTACCCCCTCAAATTTACACGCGTCCGTCCTCTTTTGCGCTCAGAGTATAGGTTCTTGTGTTCTTGTAAATTTTCTACCCCGCATCGTTGAACAACGAACCCTGCTTCGGTTGCGGCGGTGTCCATTTCAACTGTGACAGGATATTACCGATATCGCAATGCTCCCGCAGCTTCAATATATCCAAGAAGTAACATCCTTCAGGTTCACCGTCGCTCTGCCCGTATGCGTCAGCCTTAAAGCGAGCTGTACTGTACTTAACAAAATAGTCTTTCTTTTTGACCTGCGCTTTGAAGTTATTAAAGTCTACGAACTCACCGGCAATCGCCTTATCCTTGACATATTTTGTGAACTCGTCATAAATGCGCTTGAAGTGCATCGCTACCTTATTTCTATCGTCGCATAGTTTGAAGTGATACCCGGCTTTTAAGACCTGCGGCACCATACGGTCAATGACCTCTAGGGAGTTTTCGACTACGCCTTTGCTGTT
>CAYJCS010000213.1:0-2120 GCA_964368715.1 uncultured Bacteroidaceae bacterium
TTCGGTGTAATGTGATATAATAATTATGTGGGATAGCTCGACGGGGCGACAAGCAAGGTGTTCCGAACCTTGTTTCCCACATTCACTAAATCGGATAACACTACGGAGGTGTTTTTGTTATGGACAAAATTAGCGGGGTATACAAAATCACAAACACGCAAGATGGCAAGTTTTATATAGGTTCGAGCAATAACATATATGCAAGAAAGGCTCGGCATAAGCGAGAACTAAACGCTGGAGTACACAACAACTCCCATTTACAGCGCGCGTGGAACAAATATGGAGAAGGCGCATTCCACTTTGAAGTGTTGACCGAATGTGATGAATCCGATAGGCTTGAAACAGAACAAAGAGAAATAAATAAAGCCTTGGAAAACGAGCCAAAAAGGCTTTACAATATTGCAAAAAACACATTGGCACCGATGACTGGAATAACAAGCCCGATGAAGGGCAAGAACCATTCTGATGAGACACGCCAAAAAATGTCAATTAGCCACAAGGGAAAGACAAGCCCCAATAAGGGGAACCGTCTTTCTAAATATGCAAGGGCTAAAATGAGCCGTAGCAGAAAAGCTATGGTAAATGCTCCTGGCCGCTACAAACCAATTGTTAGCGAAGAAACAATAACCGAAATTAGGCAACTGTATTCAACTAAAGAATACACGCAAGCGGAGTTGTCCAAATTGTTTGGTATGAGCAGACCGCACATGTGCTCTATAATTAATAATAAGCGACGCTCAAACGAGGAATACGAAAAAATAAAGCCATTAGAAATAGTAAAAAAGCCAGTACCAAAAGAGGTGGGGGACAAAATAAGTGCTGCGCTTACTGGCAAAAAACCAACGCCGGAAGAATGCAAAAGAAGGTCTGTTTACAACCCGAACAACAAAGCTGTCGTACAAATAGGCGACAACGGCAGTATAATTAACACATATCGTTCAGCGAATGAAGCCGGTAGACGGCTTAAAATTGATAACAGCGCCATAAGCAGGGCGTGCAGAGGCGAATATAAAAAGTCCGGCGGATTTTGCTGGATGTATTATGATGACTATATAAAAAAGCAAGGTGAGGCGGTTGAATTGGCCTAAAGAATATCTAAAAAAAATACATAGCGGCGAAATCGTTGCCGGAACAAAAATAATAAAGCTTTATGAGCGGGAAGTCGAGTGGATGGATAATCCTCCAAAAGACTTTCCGTTTTACTTTGACGAAGAAGCAGGACAGCGGCCTATTGATTTTATTGAGAAGTTCTGCAAGCACTCAAAAGGTAAATGGGCGGGGAAACCAGTGTATCTTGATTTGTTTCAAAAAGCAAAATTGCAGTTGGTTTTTTCTTGGCTTGAAAAAGATACTGGAAAACGTCGAGTGCGCCAAGCCATTGACATCCGAGGGCGAAAGAACGGGAAAAGCACTGAGACTGCCGCAGTTGAGCTATATATGCTGATTGCTGACGGTGAGGGCGGGGCAGGCATTTTTGCGTGTGCCAACAAGCTCGATCAGAGCAAGCTCGTCTTTGACGAAGCCGTAAATATGCGAGCACAATCACCAGCATTGAGGGAAATCACAAAAAAGCGGCAATCGGACATTTACTTCCCCGCGACGTTTTCAACGCTGAAAGCATTGGCGGCAGACACCCGCACAATGGACGGTTTGAACAGTAGCATGTGGAGCTATGATGAATTTCACGAAGCACGCGACAGCAAGCTTTATGATGTAATGATTCAATCACAATCATCAAGAGAACAACCTTTGGCGTGGCTTATATCTACTAATGGGTATGTCAGAGAACTATTTTTCGACAATATATACAACTACGGTGAACACGTTGCGCTATGGGACGAGGGCTTTGAAGATTATAGAACGCTCCCATTTTTGTATGTTCTGGATTCTTTAGAGGAATGGACTAATCCAAAGTGTTGGGAAAAAGCTAACCCGTCATTGGGGCGCGCAAAGTCAATTCAGACATTGACCGACAATGTTGAAAAGGCTAAACGCGACCCTACTTTTTTGCCCACATTACTAATAAAGGATTTTTGTTTACCTCAAAACAGCAACGCGGCATGGCTGACCTACGAGGCGGCGGTGAACGAGGCGGTGGTGCCGATGGAATATTTGCAGCA
>CAYJCS010000214.1:0-2118 GCA_964368715.1 uncultured Bacteroidaceae bacterium
GACCTGTGATATTTATGCTTTCGCGATAGGCTTCGGGCAGCGTAATCACAATTTGCGCTTCCATTTCGTTGTCTGAAAACATAAAGAACAGCATCTTGTCAATTATGCGGTTTTGCATTAGGTCGCAACTTCTCTCTCCTATGGAGAGGACGTGGTTTGCTCCGCCGGTTGCGATCGTGATTTGATTTTCAAACTTTGCATAACCGCTTAACGTAATCATTCCGTCGTCTTGGGCTTTGTAGACTATGACCGCATTTTTGGTGTCGAGGTCAATCAAAATATTTTGTATGTCACGGTCAATTATATCAAAAGAAAAATTGCGAGTTTCGGTTTCGGGATAGTAGCCGTTTTCTTGCATATACGATGAGCGCGCTTCCACCCAGTTTTCCGCTTCCAGCGAGCCTAGTGCTGCAGAGATAAGCACGCAAACGGATCCAAGCACCATAACCGCAAGGCTTATGTTCGACAGGGTAAATATATTTTTTTTGACTTCCGTTTTGGGCGGACGTCCGATAAATTTTTCCTTTTCGTTGTAATAGGCAAGATAGAGTCTGAATGCTTCAACACACAAAAGCCCTACGCCGATAGCAAGAACGCCACCGCCGAAAACAATCACGAACACCATCGCTGATTTTAATGCGGCAACGGCAACAAACGAATAGATGAACAATAAAAGTCCACCGCCTATCAGCGCGGTTGCAAATATAATCAAAAGCACAAAGGGAATGTGCAATAAAACACGCCGCCAAACATCTTTTAATGTTAGTTTTTGAGTGGGGTTTTCAAAGTTTTCCATAAGCCTAATTCTAACACGATAGCGGATAAAGTCAAGCGTGTGTAACGGCGTTTGTGATTTGGTAAAGATTGAATTAAAAACAATCAACTGTTTGAGAGTGAATTAGTTTTTTCAAATAAAAATCGTGAAATTAAATTAAAGCAAAAGTGTTTGCTAAAAAGAATAACAGAGCACAGAGAAAAATACATTAATGAAGAAAGTATATCGAGGCGGCGTAAACAACTTTGCACAGAAAAAGTGCCGAAAACGACTTAAAAGTACAAAAAACGGCACAATAAGCCAAATACCGCCAGCAAATATTTTCTAATATGAGGTGAACAGTGTTTATTGTTCTGAAAAGAAAAACTCTGGTTCTTTCGTTGGCGTTTATCGTTATTACGGTGCTTCTTGCCGTGTCAATCGGCGTTACTTCGGCTTCGGCGGTGTTTTTTGGCGAGAGCAATCGCAAAATTCCCGTATACAGCGTTGACGTTGAGACGGAGGACAAAGTTATCGCTTTGACATTTGACGCTGCTTGGGGTGCGGACAAAACTCACGGAATAATCGATTTGCTTAACGAGTTCGGGGCAGATGCAACCTTTTTTTTGGTCGGCTTTTGGATTGACCGCTACCCCGATGCCGTAAAAGATATAGCGGCGGCGGGTTTAGACATAGGCAACCACTCGGAAAATCACCTAAATATGTCGAGACTCGACAAAAATGCCGTACTAAATGAAATAAATTCGGTCAATGAAAAAGTGGAAAAACTGACGGGAACTCGTCCAACCTATTTTCGTGCTCCCTACGGTGACTACGATAATCGTCTTATGACCTGCCTTGAGGAAGTGGGCATGGTCGGAGTTCAATGGAGCATTGACAGTTTGGACTGGAAAGGACTTTCAGCAAAGGATATAACCGAAAGAATCGTGCCAAAGGCAAAAAGCGGAGACATTGTGCTTTTTCACAACAATTCCGACCACGTTTTGGACGCTCTGCCTATTGTTTTGACTGCACTGAAAGCAAAAGGATTCCGCTTTGTCGCATTGAGCGATTTGGTGCTCACGGAAAACTATACGATAGATTCAAGAGGAGTACAGCACAAAAAGTAAAGTAAACTTGCCGCTAAGTGCGGTTGAAAAAACAATAAAATCCAAAGGAGTCACTATGAATTACGAACTGCTGCAGAACAACAAAGTATACCTTTTCGGCACCGTGTTAACGCCACCGGTTTTTTCACACGAAGTGCTTGGAGAAGGCTTTTACGATCTTACTCTCAGTGTGAAAAGATTGAGCGGACAAACGGATGAAATTCCTTTGACGCTCTCTGAAAGATTGATGGAAAA
>CAYJCS010000215.1:0-2114 GCA_964368715.1 uncultured Bacteroidaceae bacterium
CGGATATAAAAATTTCGTCGATGCTGATTTTGGCTTTTCTGATAAGTTCCAACAGTAAATCAATCGGTCCGTCAAAGTCGATGATGTGATAAACAACGGGCGCGCGCACCAAAAAAAGCCCGCCGCGTGTTATGTATTCATCTTCGTAAGGGGTGTTGTCAGTGGTCAGTAAAGCAAGATCGGGGCGTGTTTCTTTCAAGGCTGAGGAAACTTCTTCCGCAGTTGTCGCGCGGTTGAAATCAGATGGTTCAACCGGTATTTCGTTTGGATTTATTTTTATGCTTTCGGCAATTCCCATTATATCCACTCCGGCACAACGTTGTTGCGTAACAAATCTTCAAAACTTTGCCCTTTTACTATCAAATCCGCTTTGTCGCCGTCCACCAAAACGACGGGGGGAACACCGTTAAGATTGTAGTTTGAAGCCATAGAATAATTGTAAGCACCGGTTGAAAACACAGCCAAAATATCGCCTGCATCGGCAGTCGGAAGCTGCACGTTTTCTGAAATTATATCTCCGCTTTCACAGCATTTTCCGACTATCGTCACATTTTCGGTGTTTCTTTCGTCGGCTCTGTTTGCGATAACCGCACTATACTTTGCACCGTAAAGCGCAAATCGAGGATTTTCAAACATACCGCCGTCAACCGCAACGTATTTTTTTACGTCTGGGATATTTTTAATTGACGTAACCGTATAAAGGGTTACTCCTGCCTCACCTACAACGCTTCTGCCCGGCTCAAAAATGAGAAACGGCTTTTTCAGTCCTTTCTTTTCAAGACTTTGAGACAGTATATACGCGATGTTTTTAATGGTATATGCGTAACGGTTGGGCGTAAATTTGGGATTTTCATCGGTGTAATAAATGCCGAAGCCGCCACCCAAATTGAAAACGTCAACTTCTATGCCGCCATTTTTTAACGATAGCGCAAAGTCGGTCAAAATTTCGATAGCGTCCGTATAGGACGTATGGTCGTAAATCTGAGAGCCAATGTGCGTGTGGATCCCCTTGAAATTGAGATTGCTTTTTGATGTGATTTTTTTGATTGCGTCAAACGCCGAGCCGTGATAATCAAATCCGAATTTTGAGTCGGGAGCGGCCGTTCTTACCGCCGCAAAAGTGTGTGCGCTGACGCAAGGGTTGACTCTTACAAGTACGTCTTGAACAACGCCGAGTTCAGCCGCGATAGCGTCTATTTGATCTATTTCACTCTCGCTGTCAATGACGAAATATCCTATTTTTGTTTCTAAACCCTGGCGTATTTCCGCCCTTGTTTTGGCGTTGCCGTGAAAAATAATGTGTTTGGGATCAACTCCCGCTTTGAGCAAAAGATACTGTTCTCCGCCCGATACGCAGTCAAACCACGCGCCCGTCTTTGCCATAAGCGAAGTTGTGGCAAGGGTCGAAAACGCCTTTGACGCATACGCAACCGCACCGTCGCCGAAAGTTTTTAGAGCGGCATTCATCTTGCTTAGCACTTCACGTATGTACTTTGCATCCATAACGTACAGAGGCGTCCCAAAGCGGCTTGCCAAATCAACGGCCTTAAAGCCGCCTATATGCAAAAAGCCGTCTTCAACATAGAGTGTATCTCGCGTGTTCATATGTACCTCATATAGTACAGATTTTAACATAGCGCGCGTGGATTGTCAAAGTATATTAAAAAAATAAAACCCCTTCCGCAGTGAGCTCGAAAGGGGTTAAGTGCTTTACAATTCCGATTTAATTATCGGGCATCCCAGTTCAATCTTCTGTTGTTTTTTTCTCTACCATTTGTTGCCGATTCGTCTAATCAAATCGAATATCGACGCTTTTTTAATAGTTTGAGCGGCAACAAGTTCCGTTTGCGACACGACTTCTCCGTTTTTGGTGAGATATGCCGTTCCGATAACGTCGCCCTCGTTTATAGGCGCTTTGATTTTGTCGGGCAAGTCAATACGCACTTCGTAGCCGTCCTCGGCATTTCTCATTGAAAACGCCTGCAAATCGTTTTTGGGACGCACACAAAGGGTCTTTTGTTTGCCACCGGACACCGCTACTTCGTTTGGAAGATTTTCAGATTTGCTCAAGAATATCTTTGGGTTCCGGGGGCATTTTTGTAGCCATTATCAAC
>CAYJCS010000216.1:0-2104 GCA_964368715.1 uncultured Bacteroidaceae bacterium
TATTTTTTCCACTCGTTTTCCCAGTCTTCGGCGTTAAGTTCGCTTAGAACGATTTCACCGAATTTTACGCCGCCCAAGTTTTTCATTTCATTCAGTCGTTTTTCTAGATTAACTGCGAAATTTTTGTTGTCAAAAGCCACCGTCGTCGATATCTTAACTTCGTCTGATTTTGCGACAGCGTCTTCGTCAATATAATCCCAGATTACGTCGGATTTTATCAAATCAAGAAAATCCTGCCTGTCGAGAACGGACACGCCGTTAGCGCCTACGTCAAAAAACGCCGAGGATACCAATTCGGCGTTTTGATGGTCGGTGGTTACCGTTATGGAAGTATATTTCATTTAGTACCGCCACTTTATAATGCGTTTTGCATTTTAAAGTTTATCTTTGTATTCTTTTTTGCGAGGAAATTGTTTTGTATCAAACGACGAGTCGAGTGAACGCAGCAACTCGCGTTGCTCGCGCGTGACGCTCTTTGGCACTTCGACAATCACTTTCACATACAAATCGCCGTAGTCGTTTTTGCTGCGGAGTTTTTTGATGCCCTGCCCTTTGATTTTGAAAACGGTGCCGCTTTGTGTGCCCTCGGGGATTTTGAGTTCCTGAGGGGTTTTAAGAGAAGGAACGTAAAGTGTGGTGCCGAGCGCCGCTTCTGATATGCTGATTGGGACTTCGAGTTGCAAATCCGCGCCGTTGCGTTTGAACAACTTATGCGGTCTTACGCTGACTTCCACGACAAGACTGCCTTTTTCTCCGCCGTTTCTTCCTGCGCCGCCTTCCGAAGGATAGGTTATCCTCTGCCCTGTTTCAATACCTGCCGGAATGTTGATTTTGATTTCTCTCGTGCGCTCTTCTCTGCCCGCGCCGCCGCAAGTGGGACACGGTTCGGTGACAATGCGCCCTTTACCTTTGCAAGTTGGGCATACGTTTGTCGAACTGAATTGTCCGAAAGGCGTGCGTTGAGTCTGCGTTACGGAACCGCTGCCCTTGCATGTGGGGCAAACGTTGAAAGACGAACCGTTTTTTGCACCCGTGCCGTTGCAGTCGGGGCAATTTTCCGTACGCTTTATGTTAACCGCTTTTTCAATTCCGAAAGCAGCTTCTTCAAACGTCAGAGTTATACCGATAAGTATGTCTTGTCCTCTCTGCGGGCCGTTTGCGTTACGGGCGGAACTTCTTGCCCCTCCTCCGCCGAAACCGCCGAAGAAAGAATTGATTATGTCGTCCATATCCAAGCCGAAACCGCCGGCGCCGGCGCTGGAACCAAAACCGCTGCCAAAGCCGCCTTGAGGACCGTTTTCGTTGCCGTAACTGTCGTATGCGGCACGCTTTTGAGGGTCGGAAATGACTTCGTAGGCATGGTTAATTTCTTTAAATTTTGCCTCCGCAGCCTTTTTTTCGGCATCGCTCTTTCCGGAATACAAGTCTGGGTGATATTGTTTTGCCAAACGGCGGTACGCCGATTTAAGTTCGTCAGCGTCCGCCGTTTTGGTTACTCCAAGAATGTCGTAATAATTTTTATCTGCCATAATTTTTTGCTTTTATGTACGCCTGTTTAAGTTTGTTTTGCTTTGTGCGCCATTTCAACTTGCCAAAAGCAAGTGCATAGTTTTGCTTTACTATTAATCGCATACAGCACCGCCAAAGCACTTAAACTTCGGCAAAACCCGCTACCTATTCGGCCATACATACTCACGGCACTCATGGTGACGGGTTTTTTATTTGTTCTTTAATAGAATTACGCTGAAAACGCGAATTTTGTTATTCACATAGCCGCCGCATTACAAGCGTTGTTGCTATCTTAGTCCCAGCCGCCTTCGGGAGGAGTCATATTGTCTCCGTCATTGTTGACAGTTCCGTTTTTTGCACCGTCTCCGCCCATATTGTTAGGGTCAAATCCTGCCGCTTTTGCCGCTTCTGCCGCTGCTTCCGGATTCTCTTGATAGAACTTTGTGAAAATAGGATCGGTGACTTTGCTGAGTTTTTCGACGGTCTTCTTGACGTCTTCTTCCTTCTCGGCCTTTTCCAGTTCTTCGCGCGCTTCTTTTATTGCCGATTCCAAAGTGTTTTTGTCGCCTTCGGAAATCTTGTCGCCGTTGTCGGA
>CAYJCS010000217.1:0-2092 GCA_964368715.1 uncultured Bacteroidaceae bacterium
CACTCATCAAATCGGCGGTACAATCACCGAAATAAAGACGGATAAGGCACGGATAATCATAGATATGGGTTCGGATTTGCCGAGTGCAGAACATAAGGAAAACACAGCACTCGATATTGATGGAGTTACGAGTGGTACGCCTAATTGCGATGCTGTTTTTATAACTCACTATCACGGTGACCATGTGGGAGCTTTTGAAAGTATTTTGCCAGATATACCAATTTATATTGGACATGTTGCTAAAAAAGTGTTTGCAGCAGTGCAGAATGTGTTAAAAACTAAAATGAACAAAGGCAATCCCGAGCGGGTAGATGAATTCAAAACTTTTGAAATCGGCAAGACGCTGTTATTCGGCGACATAAAAGTTACACCATACACAGTTGACCATTCGGCATTTGATGCGTATATGCTGTTAGTTGAAACAGAAGGCAAGCGAGTTTTACATACTGGTGACTTTAGGATGCACGGAGCAAGAGGTCGCAAGATGCCGCTGGTATTTGAGAAGTTTGCAAGCAATATTGATGTTCTAATTATCGAGGGAACAATGATGAGCCGCAGGGCGGAAAAGGTCTTGACTGAGCATGAAATGGGCAGGCAGGCAAAAGAGCTGCTTCGGGACAACAAGCAAGTTTTTGTGCTTTGCAGTTCAACAAACATTGACAGCATTGCGGGATTTTATAGTGCGGCGATTGCCAATAAGAGAGTTTTTGTTGTTTGTGAGGACGACTTCCAAAACGAAATTCTGCGGATAATCACAGAAAATAGCAAGTCGTCATTTTATGATTTCAGTCGGCAGAAAGTATACACGTACAGCAAGGGCGAGAAACTCAACAAATACATGAGCGATTGTGGTTTTTGCTTTATAGGACGGACAAATTTTGTGACTGGACAAGCGTTGCAAGCCTTTCCCGACAATCTGCTCATATACTCAATGTGGAAAGGCTACCTCGATAAAAAGCATCCTGCCTATGACGACTACAAATCTGGCTTTATAGACAAAGCAATTGCAGGGGGGAGCAGGCTCGCTCACCTGCATACAAGCGGTCACGCAACGGCGGAGCAGCTAAAGCAGGTTTGTGAGATTACGAAAGCAAAAGTTGTCATTCCGATACACAGTGAAAATCCTGAAGCATTCAAGACTTTGGGAATAGCGGCAGAAATTAGAATTCTGCAAGATGGCGAGGTGGCGGAGTTTTGACAACGAAGAAGGTAGGCAAGCCTTCGAATATTGCGAGATAGTTATGTCAAAGCGGGGTTTATAACAGGCGAGAACATCTGCATTGAATACGGATGACAAAACTGATGATATTCACGGTGACAATGGGTGGATGCTGGATACAAAAAACTATAAGACGACAGCGCACAAGGGTAAAGAGAAAACATGGACGACGGGAAAAAAGGCAACAACATTAATAAAAGGGGTGAGCTTATACCGCCCAAAAGACCTCCCGTTGACATTAAAGACGAGGAGGCGGTTGTTGCTGAGTTTCGGAGGCTAAAAAGAAAGGTCAATAGACTGTTGAACGAATTGAGGTTAGCTCGTCATAGCCAAAATGTTTTCCAAAAACTGTTTTTTGAAGCCCCGGAATACGAGGAGATTAGAAATTTAGTTCTTTCGTTTGCGAACGAATACGCTATTAGAAAAAATGAGCATGATGACATAGCACATGCCAAGAAAATTGACAGAGAGTAACAGCCGAATCGCGTTATAATATAAGTAGAGGGTTTAATCACTCGCGGCAAGCGGGAAAGGGACGGAACGGTTCATATAATTATAAACAGGTGCGCAAGGTGGCGTACAAGAGAGGGACGGCAAGACCGTCCTTTTCCCTCGCCTCTTTGGCGGACTGTGTCGCGTTGCTATCCTCGTCCTTGCAATTCGCAAGCGCATTGACGGCTCGGGATTGCCAAAATATAAGAGGGAGGAAATGCGCGATGCCATACAAGCCGAAAAAGCCGTGTGCATATCCAAACTGCCCCGAGCTTACACGTGATAGGTTTTGTGAAAAGCACAAACCGCAGGCAGCGCAGGAATACAACCGTTACGGGCGGGATGAATGGGCAAAGAAGTTTTATAACAGCGTGGCGTGGC
>CAYJCS010000218.1:0-2081 GCA_964368715.1 uncultured Bacteroidaceae bacterium
TTATTATTTCAAGAGGATTTCCCTCACTTTCAAAGATTATTACGATTATGCCGGCTCGGGTAATCCTATTGCGGGCGATTCTTGCGACATTTGGTACGCATCCGGTCTTAAGTCGCTCAAAGTCGGTATTACGACGCTAGACGTATCTGCCGGCACTACCATAGGACTTACTCCGTTTAACGTGACCACTACAGCAGGCGACGTGCAGGGCGGACAGTTTGAAGTTTCGCGCACAAATCGTGTAAACCTCACGGTGACTATCTACATAAGAATAAATTGCAAGATTGACGTACAAGTTACGGACTTTGGCGGAGCAACTTCGTCAAACCGCATTGTTGACGTCAAAGGTATTGACGGGACTGCACCCGTCGACACTCCCACAATGGACACAACCGATAATACGGCGGCTGTCTATACGGCAGGCTTCACCGGTTGGAACAGTATCGTTTGGACAACCACAAGCACCTTCTCGGTTCCTATGAACCAAAACGAGGACTTGGATGACGGCGCAGTGCCTTATATGTGGTTCTACTCCGTGCAAAAAGCCGACACTCCGCAGGCGGCTTCGGCGTTGACTCCGACAGTTTGGAACGAAGACGCACTAAGGTCAAAAGTGCCGTTTGCGGTTAAAAACCTTGCAAGTTTCGACTATGATTTTATTAACGGTGTGGCATCTCCCACATTCAATTCCAACGGCACAATCAAATACGGCGTTGGCGGGCAAAACGGCGAAGACGTCACCGGCCCCGGCTATTATCTGTTCACGTTCTACACGATGGATATGTGCGGCAACGCAGGCGCGTATTCCATTTCTTATTTCGTAAAAGCCGACTATCTTGCTCCTCAAAACAACCTTTCGCTTTTAAACGGTGAAAGAACAATCGCCGCCAACGGTGATTGGGGAAGTGTGGACACGCTAAGAGTCACGCTCAATCAAACGGCGATAAATCTTTCGGGGAACACTTTATTGTTCAACGATTACAACGGCGATGCGCACAGTGTGGCAGTCAACGGAACGGGCAGTTTTGCCGATCCTTATCACATTATTTCCGTGGACGGTGTGGGTATGAGCGCGTGCAACAGTTGCACGGTGCTTAACGGCGCATATCAAATCATAATCAATTATTCATATACCGCTCCCAACGGAATAAATCCCGCGTCTGCGGTCTGGGAGATAATTTTCGGTTCAAACAAACACCCCGGAACCGATAATTATGAAAATATAAGTTATGCAACCACATTCACATTGATTGTCGGCACCGATCCAGAACCTGACAGACCCGTGGATTATTGCGACAAGGGCGATCCTATTTACGATACGGACGGCACGACTCTATTGCACTACAAGTGGCAGTATCTGTCCGGCAAGAAATATTATGACGGCGTCTATATACGTTTGGACCGCAACGCTCCCGAAACTCCTCAAATTTACGACAGCAACGTCAACAACGAATATTTTGTTGAAAGCGCAATGACGCTAAGCGACGGTGTCTATTCTGTTGATACCTATTCACCCGGCGAAATGCGCTCGTGGCTCAATGCCTGGACGTGCGCTTCGACCGTTTCATTCTCTGAAAGCTTGATAAACGAATTCCCCGCGGACATCAAAGTTTATATCGCTATGAAGAACATTGTGTACTTCAACGGCGAAAGTAACGATTATCTCACTTTGAAAAATTCAGCGGCGGGCAGTTCTGTCAACAACTTCTATATTGACTATCAAAATGCCAATCGCAGTAACACCACCGCATTTTACAATTTTGACAACGTCAATATCTTAACCGGTGCGGAACTTGCAACAGGAAGTTATAACAGCTCCGTAAACATGCTTGCCGGCTTGGGCGCCGGACTTCGTGTGTTCTATATTTGGTCGGTTGATCAGGCGGGCAATTACAGCGAACTCGGCGTTCACTATGTTTTTGTTGACAACAACACCTATTATGTCAAGAGCGAAGTAAACAACGGCATATTTGCCCCATCTACCGGTTCGGTCGCCGTAGGCGGTTCAAGACTGTCAATTAAGCGCGGCGCGTTTTATGAAAATTCATACAACCTTGCGGAAGGCTATGCCCCTTATAAAC
>CAYJCS010000219.1:0-2052 GCA_964368715.1 uncultured Bacteroidaceae bacterium
CTGCGACGACGTCTTCGCCCTGTGCGTTGACAAGGAATTCTCCCATCAGTTTCTTCTCGCCGGTTGCGGGGTCGCGTGTGAATGCAACGCCTGTGCCGGAGTTGTTGTTGAGGTTTCCGAAAACCATCGGCATTACGTTGACGGCTGTGCCCCAGCTGTACGGTATGTCGTTGTCGCGGCGATACACGTTAGCGCGGGGATTGTCCCAACTGCGGAATACTGCACGGATTGCTTCGTAAAGTTGGACTTTGGGGTCAGAGGGGAAATCCGAACCGATTTTTTCTTTATATTCCGCTTTGAATTGACCTGCAAGTTCTTTTAGATCTGCAGCGGTGAGGTCGACGTCAAAGACGACTCCCTTATCTTTTTTCATTTTATCGATAAGTTCTTCAAAAAATTTCTTGCCGACTTCCATAACGACGTCGCTGAACATTTGAATAAAACGTCTGTAAGAGTCATAGACAAATCTTTCAAATTTGGGATCGGAATTGTGTGAAATCATTGCTGCCACGACTTCGTCGTTTAGGCCGAGGTTTAGGATGGTGTCCATCATGCCGGGCATTGAAGCGCGGGCGCCTGAACGGACTGAAACAAGAAGTGGATTGTTCAAATCTCCAAATTTTTTGCCGTTTAATTCTTCCATTTTTTCAACGTTAAGCATGATTTCGTTCATGATTTCGTCGTTGATTTTGCATCCGTCTTCGTAATATTGTGTACATGCTTCGGTTGTGATTGTGAAGCCTTGGGGCACGGGAAGACCGATGTGAGTCATTTCAGCAAGGTTGGCGCCTTTGCCGCCGAGCAATTCACGCATATTTGCGTTGCCTTCGCTGAAAAGATAGCAGTATTTCTTCATAGAAACCTCCGTACTTTGTAGTGTATTTCATATATAATAATTAGCCATTTTATAGTAGCAAAAAAAGTTTATTTTGGCAATCAAAATCGGTTGCCATTGGAACAAATTTTTGATAATATGACAATATAACACATTTGAGGTGCAAAGTAATGGATTCTGACTATCGAAGTTGGATAGCAATACTCCCATAACAAGCACGCGTTACAAGGGTTTCCCTCTTCGCGGTGCCTGTAGTGTCGCGCTGAATAGGAGAAACCGATATGCTCCAAGTTTACAAAAAAATCAACAAATCTGTCGTTACCGTCGACGAAGAACTAATCGTCGAGGGTTTTTCTTTTGCCGATATGTGGGTTCATATGTCAAATCCCACCGACAAAGAAATCGAACTTGTTTGTGCGTCCACCGGTGTGCCGGAGGATATGATTAAGGCCGCCCTAGACGAAGAGGAACGCGCCCGTATCGAAAAAGAGGACGGCGTTCTTCTTGCAATCACCGACATTCCTATAACGGAAGACGACGAAGACCATTACACCTATTCTACCCTGCCGTTCGGTTTTATATGCAACGACCAAACGGTAATCACAGTGTGTTTGAACGAGACATCAATCATAAATGATTTGATGAGCGGACGCTTTATCAAGGATTTCAACATACACAAACGCACCCGCTTTTTGCTCCAACTGCAATACGCAATTTCAAAGAAATATCTGCAATACCTCAATCAAATCGACCGTGCCAGCCAGCGCGTGCAGAATGAACTTGAAAAAGCGATGAAAAATAACGAACTAATCGAACTGTTGGATTTGGAAAAATCGTTGGTTTACTTTTCCACTTCGCTTCGCTCAAATACCGTCGTGCTTGACAAACTGCCCAAAATTATCAAATTCTTTGAAGAAGACGAAGACTTGTGGGAAGACGTTATTATTGAAAACCGTCAGGCAATCGAAATGTCAAATATCTACCGCGACATTTTGAGCGGCACGATGGACGCCTATGCCTCAATCATATCAAACAACTTGAACGCCGTGATGAAGATATTGACTTCCCTCACTCTTATTGTTGCCGTACCGAGCATGATAGGCACGTTTTGGGGTATGAACACCGGTGTTCCCTTTGAAAGCCAGCCTTGGGGGTTTTGGGTTGTCATTGCGCTGTCGGTTGTGATTTGTATTTTTATCACAATCATACTTTGGAAA
>CAYJCS010000220.1:0-2041 GCA_964368715.1 uncultured Bacteroidaceae bacterium
GCGCGTGATAAAGCATACGGTGCATACAGTGACAGAACGGATGGACTGGACGAATATGAAAAAGCAAAGCGTCAAAACGAGAATAAATTCACAAATACAGGCGGATCGGCAAAAGAGCGTCAGTTGCTTGACCGTCTAAACAGTCATACTTTTAATCGGGAGCGCAAGACGAAAACCGTAGTACTCGACATAGAAATAAGGCTTAACGGAACGGTCGGCGAAAATAAAAAGTGCGACATGGTTTTATTAAATACGGAAACTAAACAATTCATATTCGTAGAGGGAAAGGTTTTTTCAGATAACCGCGTCAATCGTACGGTTGGCAACAAACCCGAAGTGATAGAGCAAGTCAACATTTATACAGCAGGACTTGCCGAGCAAGCGCAGGAAATCGAATTGCAATATGCCGAACACATTCGCATTATAAACGCTTTATTTGGCACTACATATGAGGCAAACAACAGCCTCGTAACGACGGCGAAATTACTCGTTTACGAAACACCCAAAAATCCTAACAATAACGGGCGGTATAGTATAGAGGCAATCAACTCGGGATTAGGCGCAGATAACGTCATGTGGGTAGCGTCGGGC
Organism: uncultured Bacteroidaceae bacterium; assembly: GCA_964368715.1. GTDB lineage: Bacteria > Bacillota > Clostridia > Christensenellales > CAG-917 > RGIG4097. Next base: position 592 of record CAYJCS010000220.1, read on the forward strand.
GACGAGCCGGAGATTGATGAAATATGGGACGCTTTGACAAAGGGGTGCATATGCAAATAAAAGTACATAGGGGAACTCACCAAATAGGAGGGTGCATAACCGAGATAAAAACAGCGGTGGCGCGGATTATTATTGACATGGGGTCGGAACTACCTCGAGCCGATAAAAGTGAAAGCCCGCCGCTCAATATTGAGGGTGTAACGAAAGGAAAGCAAGACTGCGACGCGGTATTTATCACACACTACCACGGTGATCATGTCGGAATGTTCGAAGCGGTTTTGTCAGGAATACCGATATACATAGGCGCGACGGCAAAGCAAATATACACTGTCGTACAGCGGACGCTCAAGCGAAAGCTCGACAAAGGGAGTCCCGAACTTGTGGCAGGTTTTAAAACTTTTGAGGCGGGCAAACCTATTATTATTAAGAATATAAAGATAACACCATATACGGTCGACCATTCGGCGTTTGACGCATATATGCTTTTAATAGAAGCTGACGGCAAGCGGATTTTACATACGGGAGACTTTCGGATGCACGGAGCGCGAGGGCGCAAAATGCCCGCCGTTTTTGCTAAGTACGCAAAGGGTATTGACATACTTATTACCGAGGGAACGATGCTTAGCCGCACAAGCGAAAGGGTAATGACTGAACACGAACTCGGAGCAGAGGCGACAAAATTGCTGAAGGACAACAAAAATGTTTTTGTTCTTTGCAGCTCAACGAACATTGATACGATAGCGGAATTTTATAGTGCTGCGATTAAAAACAAAAGAGTTTTTGTGGTTTGCGAGGACGATTTTCAAAATGAAATTTTAAGGATTGTTAGCGAGAAAAGCACTTCATCGTTTTACGATTTTTCAAGAAAAAAGATATACACCTATAACAAAGGTGAGAAACTAAACAAGTATATGCAAGATTGTGGTTTTTGCTTTATAGGGCGGGCAAACTACATTACGCAAAAAGCGATGGACGCATTCCCAAATAACTTGTTAATATATTCACTTTGGACAGGCTACCTCAACAAGAGCCATTCGGCGTTTGACGAATATAAAAATGACTTTATAGAAAGAGCGATGACAGCGGGAAGCGGGCTCATTTACTTACATACAAGCGGGCATGCGACGGCGGAGGACATAAAAAAGGTCTGCGAGATAACGCAGGCAAAAACTGTCGTGCCGATACATTGCGAACGCCCCGAGAATTTTCTTTCATTAGGAGTTAAAGCAGAAATATTGTTATTGCAGGATGGTGAAAGCATAACACTATAAACCTTAATATCGCTCATTTTTGTGGCAATCGCACTAAAGTCGACATATTTTGAAAAAACTTGATTAAAAATTTGATTTTGCGATTTTTTGATTTCCATATTTTTTTCAAACGGGAATTCAAACGGTTGGAATCTCGATAACTAAAAAGTGCAAGAGGACAATCATCATCCTCAATATCG
>CAYJCS010000221.1:0-2041 GCA_964368715.1 uncultured Bacteroidaceae bacterium
TATCGTATAACTCAAATTATCGTTCGCGTGCCTTTGTTCGGCGGGGGTGCCCCCTTTACTCGTTCTTTGCGAGATAAATTGTGAAATTAATGTTTTGAAAAAGCAGTTTTTTTGCATTAGGTCTTTTTTTATAGCACTTTTGTAAAAACTATTTTAAAACCATGTGCGTTTTTAATTATAGTAAATATGAATTGTAAAAAACCTTTGTATTGACTTAACTACGTGCGTTTGTTAGAATGTTATACATAAATTTAAAGCAGCGTGTTTGTCGTTTTTACGGCCACATTAACGCTGATTTTATGGAGAAATTATGAGTGGTTTAGTTGATGAAATCAAAACCGACAAAGTTAAATCCACGCCCTTGGGCGGAAAAGTTTGGATTTCTGCGATAGTTTTCGGATTGGTAGGACAAATTGCCTGGGTTATCGAAAATATGTATTTTGCGACGTTTGCGCAAGACCTTTTCGAAGATGCCACAAAATTTGGCAACCTGTATTACGTTTCGACAACGCTGATGGTGATTTTCTCCGCGATAGTTGCCACAGCAACGACGATATTCGCAGGCGGAATTTTGGACAAAGTCGGAAAACGCAAGCCTTTTATCGCCTATGGATATATTGCCTGGGGCGTAACGATTATGCTGTTTGCGGCAATTCCCGTAGATTTTGACGCCACGGCAGGCATAGGCATCGTCGCTATGTTGGTCATTTTCGACTGTGTTATGACTTTTTTCGGTTCGACAGCGAACGACGCCGCATTCAACACTTGGGTTGCCGACGTAACCGACACCACCAACAGAGGAAAAGTGAACACAATTCTTTCGCTTATGCCGGTGTTTGCAATGGTGCTTGCGATAGTCGTCGCTATGTTCACGTTTGACAAAGGCGGAGACCGCGTGGACGCGATTACGGGCGATTTTATAAAAGGCGATCCTTTTATGTACAAACTGTTCTTTATTATCTTGGGTATTATCCCTATGGTATCGGGTGTTTTGGCAGTCTTCACAATGAAAGACAGCCCCAATATCATAAAGAACCAAAACCCCGATTATCTAAAAGAAACGTTTTACGGTTTTCGCCCCGAGGTTATCAAAGATAACAAACTGATGTACGTTACGCTGTCGGCTATGTGCATACTCGGCATCGCACAGCAAACGTTTATGTCCTACCTTATCAACTTTATCGAAAAAACGCTTGGCATAACAAACTATATCCTTCCGCTTGGCATAATCATCGTCGGAGCGGCGATATTGACTGGACTGGGCGGAGTTCTGTTTGACAAATTCGGCAGAAAGCACACCTATTTCCCTCTGCTTACATTGATTGTGGTTGGCGCGCTAATAATTTACCTAATGGAATTTATGCCTAAGTCCTCCTATGAAACAATACTGATAGTCCTCGGCATAGTTCTGATGGGTGGTATTCTCTGCATGGGCGGCGCGTTGGCATCGTCTTTCCAAGACTATATCCCAAAGGGCTATGAAGGCCGTTTCCAAGGCGTGAGAATGTGCTTTACGGTGCTTGTGCCAATGATTATCGGTCCGATTATCTCACTCGCTATTGGTATCAACAGTTTTGACCCGCTCGACCCCGTTGCAAAAAATCAACCCCCGTTCTTGTTGTTCCTAGCCGCGGCAATAATCGCCGTTTTCGCTGCCGTCCCGATTTTCTTCATCAGAAAAGATGCCGACAGACTGCGCTCCGTACTTGTTAAAGAGCGCGATATTAAACTCGAAAGCGAAGCGGCAGGCGCAGCAGTCGCCGCCAAAGAATCCACCCTCGGTGAACCCCAACCCCAAGACGACGAAAATAAATAACATGAAATTCCATTATTCGAAAAGCCAGCGGAGTGCGCTGGCTTTTTTATTTTGCAACTTCGTATTGAGTGAGTGCGTGCTCACTCTTTTCTTTCTTAGATGCCCCCTCTTTCCCCACAAGGGGGTATTTCTCCCACCACTCGGTTAAGTACTTCGCCTATTTAGTTTCCCGTCGCTCGCGGGGGAGACACCCCACCTCACTGCTTGGTATCGTTGCTTTATTAT
>CAYJCS010000222.1:0-2038 GCA_964368715.1 uncultured Bacteroidaceae bacterium
AGAGAACAGGCTGCAAGTTGCCAGCGTTTCCTTGGCGGAGCGGCGAATATCGCAAGAGAATACGCCACAAAACGCTACCGCAGCAACCTCATCAACTGGGGCATGCTCCCGCTTTTAAGTAAAGACGAATTCAAAATTGACGATGTGGTGATTATCCCCAACGTGAAAAATCTGGTTTTGAGCGGAGCGAAAACTCTTGGCGCAAAACTCGTGAGAGAAGACATAGTGAGCGATATTACGCTCTCAATGGATGCGGTTACGGACACGGAAAAGCAAATCCTCCTGGATGGTTGTCTTATAAATTACTACAAGCATAATTGAGTCTATAAGACTGACGGAGAAAAACTGAAAAATGCCTATAACTAAATTTTTGGAATATAATGCGGAACATTTCGGCGACGATATAGCGCTTGTCGAAATCAATCCCGAACTTAAAGATAAACAATGCTTGACTTGGAAAGATTACAGCCTGGTCGAGACTCTGCCCGCAGAGGAGCACAGACGCGAGATAACCTGGCGCAAATTTGAGTCAAGAGCAAACCGCTTTGCAAATCTACTGTTGCAGCACGGTCTTAAAAGAGGAGAAAAAGTAGCGATACTCCTTATGAACTGCATAGAGTGGCTGCCGATTTATTTCGGCATACTCAAAGCAGGCGGGCTTGCGGTGCCTTTAAACTATCGCTACACGGCGGACGAAATCAAATATTGCCTGGACCTAGCAGACGTAAGCATGCTGGTGTTTGGAAAGGAATTTATCGGACGCGTGGAAAGCATCTGCGGCAACGTGCCCAAAGTCAAAGAAATGATGTTTGTGGGTGATAATTGCCCCACCTTTGCCGACAGTTACGATATAGAAATCAAAACCGCTCCGCGCAATAAGGTGGAGATTGAAATCACCGACGACGACTATGCCGCAATCTACTTTTCAAGCGGCACGACAGGCTTTCCGAAAGCAATACTGCACAAGCATAAAGCGCTTATGCAAGCCGCTTTGACTGAACAAAATCATCATTCACAAGGGCGCAACGACTGCTTTTTGTGCATACCACCGCTTTATCACACGGGTGCTAAAATGCACTGGTTCGGCTCTTTGGTATCAGGCAGTAAAGCCGTGCTGTTGAAGGGCGTATCTCCAAAGTGGATATTGGAAACCGCAAGCGAAGAAAAATGCACCATAGTTTGGCTTCTTGTTCCTTGGGCGCAGGATATTTTGGACGCTATCGACAACGGAAGTGTAAATCTTGCCGATTATGACCTTAGCGCGTGGAGGCTTATGCACATAGGCGCGCAACCCGTGCCGCCGAGCCTCATCCAAAGATGGAAAAAGGTCTTTCCAAATCACAGTTACGACACAAATTACGGCCTTAGCGAAAGCATAGGACCCGGCTGTGTGCACCTGGGAGTTGAAAATATCCGTAAAGTCGGCGCAATCGGAATTGCGGGTTACGGCTGGCAAACGCGCATTGTGGAAACAAAACATAACGACGTAAAGCGCGGCGAAGTCGGCGAACTGGCGGTCAAAGGCAACGGAGTTATGGTGTGCTACTATCACGACAAAAAAGCGACCGACGCGGTGCTGCAGGACGGCTGGCTGTTCACAGGCGATATGGCGCGCGAGGACGAAGAAGGGTTTGTCTACCTTGTCGACAGAAAAAAAGACGTCATCATAACCGGCGGAGAAAACCTATATCCCGTGCAGATTGAAGATTATCTTAGAGCCAACAGCGCGATACGCGACGTTGCGGTCATAGGCCTACCCGACGAGCGACTGGGTGAAATCGCAGCTGCGATAATCGAACTGAAAGCCGAATTTGCCGCCACAACGACCGAACAGGACATTATGGACTTCTGCGCCGACCTACCAAGGTATAAGCGTCCGCGCAAAATTATCTTTGATAAGGTGCCGCGCAACGCAACCGGTAAAATCGAAAAACCCAAACTCCGTGAAAAATACTGCGGCGGAAGTTTGGTGCTGAAACAGACCGAAAACTGAAATCGGATAATTTAAGGATAATATGAAAAAATTACTTTTAGGAAA
>CAYJCS010000223.1:0-2031 GCA_964368715.1 uncultured Bacteroidaceae bacterium
CTCAATAACTTCTCCACTGCCCGACACGATATAAAGATAGTTTGTGTCAGCAATAATTAGCAACGCTTCAAGTTTGCGATACATTTTGTCGGTGCGCCAAAGTTCCGCCAGTTCGACGGCGGAACGCATAAGATTTCCGCTGTATTTTTGCAGCATTTCTTCAAATTTTTCGGACAACGCAAATGCGTCCGAAACCGAACCTGCAAAGCCGATTACGACTTTGTCGTTATATATGCGCTTTACCTTGACGGCATTGCCTTTCATTATGACGCTTTCGCCCATGGTGACTTGTCCGTCGCCGGCGATTGCGGTTACTCCGTTGCGCTTGACTGCGCAGATTGTAGTTCCTCTAAATTCCATAGCGGCTCCTATATTGTGTCCTTAAATTTTATCATAGCACCGATTGCACGGTCGCGATAGCACTTTTTTCTGTCACTTTTCTTTGCATCTGTAATTGGCGGCAACAGCCCGAAATTGGCGTTCATAGGAACAAAATCGCTTGGGCACGCAGAGACGTATCTGCATAGCGCGCCGATTATCGTTTCAGGCGGAGGCGTAATTAAAGGCAATCCTTTGAGTTCCCTGTTCAGCGACATAGCGGCTACAAGTCCGCTTGTTATGCTTTCGACATAGCCTTCAACACCGCTCAGTTGCCCTGCGATATACACGCACTTTTCGCCTTTAAGTCTAAATTGCTCCGTAAGCAATCCCGGTGAGCAGATGTAAGTGTTGCGGTGCATGGTGCCGTAACGCAGAAATTCCGCATTGTTAAGCGCGGGTATCAAACTGAAAACGCGCTTTTGCTCACCGAATGAGAGATTCGTTTGAAAGCCCACCATATTAAAGCAGTCGCCAGCCAAATTTTCCTTGCGCAGTTGCACCACCGCGTAGGCTTTTTCGCCCGTTTTGGGATTGGTCAAACCAATGGGGCGCAGCGGTCCGAAGCGCATTGTATCACTTCCGCGCTTTGCCAACTCTTCTATCGGCATACAGCCGTCGAAAAGTTCTTTTTTTTCAAAGTCGCGCAACACGACTGACTGCGCGTTTACGAGTGCATCGTAAAATACTACGTATTCGTCGCGCTGCATTGGCAGATTAAGATAATCTTCTCCGCCCTTGCCGTAACGACCGCCGAAATAGGCGTGATTCATATCCACGCTGTCGAAACTTACAACTGGCGCGATTGCATCGTAGAAAAACAGTCGGCCTTTGCCGGTCAGTGTGCAAAGATACTCACTGAAATCGGGCGAGGTCAACGGCCCCGTTGCAACGACGGTGGGAGCGTTGTCGTCTAATATCGTGACTTCTTCTCTTATGAGTTTAAATCCCGAATACGAAAAAAGAGCGTCCTCAACCGCATCGGAAAATTTTTCTCTGTCAACCGCGAGCGCACCGCCAGACGGCACCGCACATTCTCTTGCGATTTTAAGCAGACGGCAACCGAGAATGTCCAACTCTTCTTTCAAAAGTCCGCTGGCGGTTTCCGGCAAAACGGATTTCAAACTATTTGAACAAACCAGTTCGGCCAGTTTTGTGCCCGTATGAGCGCCTGTAGTGCGTTTTGGGCGCATTTCATACATCTCGACGGTAAATCCCTCGTCCAGAAGTTTGAGGGCGCATTCCGCGCCGCTCAGGCCGCCGCCGATTATTTTTACGTCAGGTTTTCTTGCGTCCATACTTTTTTCTTTTACGCTTTTTTCGCCGTTATGATTATGAGCCTTTATTTTGCTATAAGAAGTTATTTTTCGCCGTTTTCTGAGACGTGTTCTACAAACTTACAATCCTTGTTGGTGCAAACGTATGCTTTCTCATAATCGCGCGTTGTGACTTTCATAAGCGAATTGCACTTTGGGCAAAGATGTGACGCGGGCAAATCCCAAGCCACAAAATCGCAATTTGGATAATTTGAACAGCCGTAAAATACTTTGCCGCCCTTGCTGACACGCTTTTGCAAATCTCCGCCGCATTTGGGGCATACGCCCACCTTTTCGTTGATAGGCATTTTGTTATTGCACTTGGGATAATTTGAAC
>CAYJCS010000224.1:0-2015 GCA_964368715.1 uncultured Bacteroidaceae bacterium
GATACTGCTTCGTTGACGTTTACCTTTATTCCGACGTTTGTAATTGTGATTGGCATAGTGGCAATCGTTGTCTCTTCCAACCTCGCCATGTAGATGTTGAAACCGTTTGACAAACTAAGCACCAGAGCAATGCCGATAATTCCTATGCTTCCCGCAAAAGCAGTAAGTGCGGTGCGCGCTTTTTTTGTGAAAAGATTGCGAGCCGACAGGGATATTGCGGTGAAGAAGGACATCGAACTGCGGCCTTTCTTCTCTTTGGGCTGTTTTGTCACTTTGGACAATTTTTGCGGAGCATCCGGAGTGATTTTTGCAACGTATTTGTCGCCCAAAGGATTTCTTTCGTCTGCGCTGTCGCCATTTTGTTGCTCAAAATCTTTGCTGTCTACTGGTACACTCGGTTTGTCGAAGTCCGCAGTAAGATTTTCTTTATCATTCAAAAGGTTTTCTTGCGTTTCGAGGTTTAGTGAAATGCCGTTATTGTTTTTTTGGTCATTGGATATCTTGTTTGCCGTCAAATCACGTTTCTTTTGACGTCTTGCGCGCCGCGCATCCTGTTTCGAGAGGATATCTGCCGTGTCTTCAGCGTTTTGGTCATCTCCGTTTTGCGCCTCATCTGATCCAATTCTGACGGGTTTGACAGGTGTGATTATTGTGGGCAAGCCGTCGTAAGGATTGCTGTCAAAAGTAATTTCGCCGTCGTGAAGATGTACAATTCGCGTGGCATAGCGAGAGGCAAGTTCGGGGTTGTGAGTGACCATAATGACAAGTCTGTCGTCGGAAATCTCCTGCAACAAATCCATAATCTGCTGACTTGAAACGCTGTCCAATGCGCCGGTAGGTTCGTCTGCCAAAATTATGTCGGGGTTGTTGACAATGGCTCTTGCGATTGCAACTCTTTGCATCTGGCCGCCCGACAACTGTGACGGTTTCTTTTTGAATTGGCCGTCAAGTCCCACGCGGATAAGCGCTTCGGATGCCAACGATTTTTTCTTGCTACGTCCGACGCCGGATATGGTGAGCGCCAATTCCACGTTTTGCAGCACGTTTAGATGCGGAATAAGATTGTATGATTGAAAAATAAAACCTACGCGTTTGTTGCGATAACGATCCCATTCGCGCGAGTGGTAGTCTTTTGTGGATTTGTCATCGATAATCAAGTCGCCGTCGGTGTAGCCGTCAAGACCGCCGACGATGTTCAGCATTGTCGTTTTTCCGCAACCTGACGGACCGAGCACCGCAACAAATTCGCTGTTTCGGAAATTTATACTAATTCCTTTCAGCGCGTGTACGGTGGAATCCGCCATTTTGTAGTTTTTTACGATATTGCATAACTCGAGCATCGTTTCTCCCTTTAAAACAGCATAGCGTTGTAATCGAATAAATTGGCACGGATGGTTGATACATAATCTATACAAAGCCTTATCTAGGCACGTATTACGCGTTACAAATCTAATAATATTACATTGTTGCACACTGTATACGCGCGTGTCAATACACATTATAGAAAACCGTACAAAACGGCAATAGTGATGAATTATGAGGAATATTTATTCTTGTTTTAAAGACGAATTTTCTTCTCTAAGGCGGTATTCGAGCTTTTCTTTTTGTTGGGCTTCCCAGTCGGGTGCAGGCTCTCCGGTTGTTTTTGCGCCAAGCGAATTTGCCCAGTATTCGGGATAAAAATCAAAGTAAGATTCTTGTCCGTTATCGCGCAAAACGTTGTGTTTTTTTGAATTTGCCCAAAGAAATGACGGTATGCCGATAATAAACAGATAAAGAGGCCCCAAAATCAATGACTGAATGGTGTGTCCGTACTCGTGAACGCGCGCTCCTTTTGTCCAAATAGGCGGGCGGTGTCCGTTCATAATGATAAACATACCAAGCGAAATCCCGCCCCAGTTGCCGCTGTGGTAGGTTATAAGCGCACCGTTATAAAGTTCTCTTTTGCATTTGCCTTGCATGAGCGACATAATAAGACCAATGAGCGATTGCGGAAATCCCCACGTCCATTGTAT
>CAYJCS010000225.1:0-1993 GCA_964368715.1 uncultured Bacteroidaceae bacterium
TAGCGGTATGGGAAATAGATGACATCGCAGAATACGCGCTTGACCGCTACGAAGGCTATCCGCACCTGTATCGCAAGGAATTCCTAGAGGTCGAATGCAACGGAGCTTGGATGAAATGCTTGGTATACCTGATGAACGGGTGTCAGCCGAGCATGCCGAATATAGGCTACTACGAAACCATACAGGAAGGCTACAGGGACGTGGGGCTGGACGAAAGCTTCCTAATAGGAGCACTGGAAGACACAGAACAAAGAATAAAGTCAAGCTAATGTTTAGGTAACTAAATAGTATAAATAAGGTACTTAAAGTGCCTTATTCATTTTTTTAGAGGAAAACCAAGTATCAAAAATTCTTTGTGAAACGACAATCTGGATAACCGCTACAACCATAAAATTGACCATTTTTGCCGTTACGCAATACAAGTGGCTTGCCGCAACGCGGGCAAATATTATTCGCTATTTCGTATTGAGTTTTAAGGATACCTTGAACGTGCTCCCCTTTTGTGACTTGCGGGTTTTCTTTGATTTGAGCTAGTCGAGCGGCTATGTTTTGCATCTGCTCGGTAGTTAGATTTATACCTGTATTAGAATTCAATGCGTAAAATAAAGAACTTTGCCCATTGCATAAAATGGCGGATGTTTTCACATAAAGTTCAGCTCGTGGAAATATCACTATGGAAACGTATATATTGTTCTGTTTTAATACCTTTGCCAAAAAATAAATATGCGTTGCATTTTGTTTTACAGGGTTATAAAAGCGGTTTTTAGTTTCGCCATAGGCAAGTACTTGAGTCCATTGCCGTTGATTATCATCACCATATACTCTGCCGGCGTAGTTTTTTGTTTCAATAACAAACACGCCGTTTTGCCTAATGACAATATGGTCAATTTGGCTAGACTTTTTTATCCTTTCATCAAATAAGGTTATATCGTTAAATACGATGGAATTTTTGTCGCAACTAAGAAATTGAGAAACAAGTTTTTCACCACTTTCCCCAATTTCTTCAATTGTTGGTCTGTGAAAAACATCGACTTTAACAAGAGCAAATATTATCAGTCCAACGATTATAATGCCAATTACAATAAAAAGTGCTTCCACTTTACTAATATACTATTTTTTGATTCAAAAGGCAAGGCAAACATTTCTAACGGAGGAACAAATGCAAATACAGAAAATACAAATTGACCACTTACGGGCGGCAGAATATAATCCGAGGAAAGACCTGAAGCCTGGCGACATCGAATTTGAAAAACTAAAAAGGTCGATTGAAGAATTCGGTTATGTCGAGCCGGTGATTTGGAATGAAAGGACAGGCAATGTTGTAGGCGGGCACCAGCGGCTTAAAGTAATGAAGCATTTAGGCTACGGTGAGGTAGACTGCGTTGTTCTTGATATCGACCTCCAAAAGGAAAAAGCCTTGAATATCGCCTTGAACAAAATCAGCGGCGGGTGGGACGATACCCTGCTTACCGCATTACTGAAGGACTTATCCGACAGTGGCTTTGACACCACGCTTACCGGCTTTGATATGGCTGAGGTTAGCGAGATGTTTGACGATGAAAGCGGCATCGTAGAGGATGAACCGCCCGAAGTCGAGCAAGCGGAGGGTAAAAAACCTTTCTCGAATGTCGGCGATATTTGGGAGCTTGGCAAACACCGCCTGATGTGCGGCGACAGCACCAAAGAGGCAGACACCTCAATGCTTATGGACGGCAAACGCGCGGATTTGTATCTTACCGATCCGCCGTACAATGTCAATTACGAAGGCGGCAACGGTTTGTCTATACAAAACGACAATATGGACGAAGCAAGCTTTTTGCAGTTTCTGTTAGCGGCGTTCCAATGCGCAAATACGGTAATCAAAGAAGGCGCCGCCTTCTATATTTGGCACGCGGAAAGTCAGGGTGGAGCGTTTCGCACCTCTTGCGCAAAGGCGCTCGGAAAGGTACGGCAAATGCTCATCTGGAACAAAAACTGTTTTACGATGGGTCGG
>CAYJCS010000226.1:0-1947 GCA_964368715.1 uncultured Bacteroidaceae bacterium
ACCGACACCGACTCTGCCGATTGGGTGGAAGATATGCTCAAAAAGTTCCGTGACGAAAATAAATATGAACTTGTGACAAACAAAAAAATCGAGATTTACCGCTATGAAAACATTATCTTCGTCGGTGATTTTGAAAGCGTTGCGATAGCCCGCAACTATTGAGCATTAATTGCGTTCGATAAGTTTGCTATTAATTAAAGTAGTAAATAAAACGAATTAATGATAAAACAAAAACGCACCGCACGGTGCGTTTTTTGTTACTGAATTTTGATTGAATTTGATTGCAGCATTGTAAAATTTCTATGTCTGCTATGAAATTCTTAACTGCTCGTTAAATTTGCTTATTTGCCGTTGTTTGCGGTATGTTTGGTGCGGTAATCTTCTATTGCAAGTTTAATTGCTTCTTCCGCAAGCACGGAGCAGTGGATTTTTTGAGGAGGAAGGCCTTCAAGCGCTTCGACTACGTCCTTATTTTTGATTTTAAGAGCCTCGTCAATCGTCTTTCCGATAATCATTCCCGTTGCGGTTGAACTTGTTGCAACCGCGGCGGCGCATCCGAAAGTTTTGAACTTTGCGTCGACGATGATGTCATTTTCTATCTTAAGGGTAATTTGCATAATGTCGCCGCAAACTTCGTTACCGACCGTACCTATTGCATTATAGTTTTCCACTTCACCCACGTTTTGCGGATTTTGGAAGACTTTCATCACTTTTTCGTTGTACATATTTCTCCTTATCAGCGCGCTATTCCTTGAAAATATAAATCGCGCCGCGCACCATTTATCGCATGTGCTTAATGTGTTTTATTTTATTGTTTTTATTTGTGCGTTGGCACCCTTGTAAAGCGGTGACATCGCTCTTAGTCTTTTTACGATTTCAATAAGTTTTTCAACAGCGTAATCGACATCTTCCACGGTGTTTCTCTTGCCGAAACTAAAGCGTATCGTACCGTGTGCCGTTCCTACCGGCACTCCGATTGCAAGCAAAGTGTGGCTGGGCTCCAAACTGCCCGATGAACAAGCGGAGCCGCTGGAGGCACTTACGCCTTCTAGGTCAAGCGAGAAAAGTATACTTTCGCCCTCAATATATCTGAAACTGAAACTTGCGTTGTTTGAAAGACGTTTATCAAACTTGTCGCTCTTTGGACCGTTGAAGAGAATATCGTCAACAGACGCTGTCAGTTTTTCGACAAATCTGTTTCGCAGTGACATTACGTATGCATTGTTTTCGTCCAAATGTTCAATAGCGTTTTCAAGAGCGGTTGCCATACCCACAACCGCAGGCACGTTTGTGGTGCCGCCGCGGTTGCTGCGTTCTTGTTCGCCACCCGTCATATGTTTGTCAATCTTCACGCCGTTTTTGATGTACAGTCCGCCGATGCCTTTGGGACCGTAAAACTTGTGCCCCGAAAACGAGAGCATATCCACGCCCAAATCTTTGACGTCGTAGCGGACTGCGCCCGTCGCCTGCACGGCGTCGGTGTGGAACAATACTCCGTGGCGGTGAGCCACTTCGCAAAGTTCTTTGATAGGTTCGATTGTGCCGACTTCGTTGTTCGCAAACATAACGCTGACAAGTATAGTTTTGTCGGTTATGGCATCTTCCAAATCCTTGGCAGAAGCAAAGCCTTCGTTATCAACTTTCAGATAGGTAATGGAAAAACCGTAACTTTCAAGTTGTTTGCACGTTGCCAAAATCGCCGAATGTTCAATAGAGGAAACGATGATATGGTCGCCCTTTTTTCTATTGGCAAAAGCCGTGCCTTTAAGCACCCAGTTGTCCGCTTCGGTACCGCCTGACGTAAAGTAAATTTCATTGGTTTTGGCACCCAAACACTTTGCGATTTTCTCTCTTGAAGAGAGCACCGCTGCGGCTGCGTCGCGCCCGAAAGCATGCTGACTGTTGGCGTTTCCGAAAATATCGGAAAAATAAGGATACATAGCGTCA
>CAYJCS010000227.1:0-1910 GCA_964368715.1 uncultured Bacteroidaceae bacterium
CCTCACCCAAAATCTCATATTCGCAGTTTATCCTGTCAATTTTTGCATCTAAAATCTCGATTGAACCATAATTGCCGTTTTTGTAAGCGTTTGTTCGCTCCTGCAAACTAAACGGAGAATTTTTTGCCTCACTTGAAAATGCATTGGGATAGAGGTGAAATTTCAATGCGCTTAAAGCGTCGTTTGTTTGATTAACAAAGGATATTTCTTCTTTTAGGTTAACCACGCCTTCGGCCTCGTCGTAAGTCATAGACATATCGTATATGACTTCGTGTAAAGGGATGCTGTCTTCGGCCGGGTTGCATGATGTCAGCGTGATAAGTCCGCCAAAAATCAGGCAAAATATAATCATTGCGGCAAATACACGGAACAGTCTTTGTTTTAAAGATTGGTCATTTTGATATTGTTTTTTCATAACGCTATGTTTTCCGATGCTTTTTTTGCATCGCCCTCATAATTTTTGACGCTTCAAAAGCGCCTTAGTTTTATTGCATAAATTATCATTTGCAAGGCTGAAGAGATAAGCGCATCACTTGGAACTTAATGTCAAATCTATAAGTTTGCCGTGACGGCGCGCGGTTTCCACCAATTCTACAGTAACGGGAACGCCCTTTGAGGCAAGGAGTTCTCCCGTATAACTGAATAAATCGGTCATAAGCGTTCTGCTGAGCAAAAAATTGTAATCGCAGATAATCCTCGGTGGGATATGGTCTTCTTCTTCGACAAGTTCGATACCGCGCAAAGACTCTGCGATTTTAATAGGTTGCGGTTCTTTGTTAATCTGCGGTAAATTGAGTTGAATTTCCTTATCTTCAATCAAAGAAGCTATTGAATGATTTTTTTCGGTGCTTTCCGCACCCTCATAATCTGCGTCAAAATGGGCGTATACAGGGGTGTCGAATTCCGCTTTAGGCATGCGTGTTGCTTTGGCTTTCTGCTTTTTTGACGAGTCCTTAATCAGAATAAAATCGCCTACACCCGCGATTGGATGAATAAGTTTTTCTCCGTCACCGGAAATTATAAACGCAAATTTACCTTTGTCGTCCAAAACGACGTCGTTAACCTCTCCTTTAAGCTCGCCGTCGCTTGCAAAAATGCGTTTCCCCATTAGTTCACAAAATGATGTAACGTCTATATCGCAAAGAGGAATTGTTTCGGTCAAATCTTCAACAATGGCTGCATCTTTTAATGCTCGGACGCCATTAATAGGCAAAGCGTATAGTTCGTTTTTGGATTCTACGACAAAATATACAATTTTTTTGCAAAATGCGTCAAAGAATGCAGACTTTATAATTCCGCATGATTTAAGGTCGGATTTTGATAACACTTCCAGCCCAATAACTTTTGAAATTTGCATCATAAGCCACCTCGCCTTTTAGACTATGAGATATCGTTCGTCATTATGACTTATATGCTTAAAAGAGTGGTTTAACACACGATTTTGTGCCATAACTGAACATTTTTGTCAAAAAAGTATCAAATTCGACATATAAAAAAGTCTGTTTTTTTAGAGGTTGTCAACCAAGTTATCCACATTGAGAGGTGAAAATGTGGACAACTAAGTTAATAACTGTATATTTTTGGCATTATTTTGCATATTTTTAACTTTGCAACTGTATCCATAGTTTTATGAGAAAAAGCACATTGAAAAATTGGCGTGTCGTTGGCATAATAACCGCGTTTTTTGCTGTATCGGTGTTGGTCGGAGTGCCGGTAATTTTTACCCGAGCGAGCTTGGAAGAACGCGTCACAATCGTGCTAGACGCCGGTCACGGAGGCGATGACGGCGGTGTCAAAGGCGTCAGAACAGGTGTTTTAGAGAGCGAATTGAATCTTAAAATGTCGAAGATTGTCGGCGAGTATTTTTTGTCCGGCGGATGCAAGGTAGTGCAGGTAAGAAAAAACGAGCG
>CAYJCS010000228.1:0-1893 GCA_964368715.1 uncultured Bacteroidaceae bacterium
TACGGCAGGCCGCTGGCCTTGCCTACGAATCTCCGGTGGGTCACCACAAAAGCCCCCAACATCTGTTGGGGTTTTTGTTTTGGGTGACGCGACGGCATCTCTCGTCAAGTCACCACAAAAAAGCACCAATGCGGTGCTTTTTTGTTTTTATTTGAGATTTATTTGAGATTTACAAATACATTTATTTTTTCTTGTAATCGTCGAACATGATGTCGAGGATTTCTTTGTCCGTCTCTTTCATTGCGTCTTTGCCTATGCGTGTGACGCCCTGTATGGTCTTTTCGATGTCGCCTTTCACGATGCCGTCACCACCCTTGAAGACGTTTCCGCTCATTGTCATAAAGTGAGCGAGAATACAAGCATCCACCGCGGAAGAAATCTTTGCCGCGCAACTGCCTTTTGCTCCGTCGCAGACGATGCCCGATACGTTGGCAATCGTGTTGGTTATCGTGCGAGAAATCATATCGAAATCCTTTGTGAATAGATAGGTTATCCCTGCGCCTGCGCCGCAACTTGCGCTTACTACGCCGCAAAAGGCAGATAATTTGCCCATGCCTTGTTTAAGATGTATCGCCACGAGATTGCTCAGTATCAGCGCGCGGTAAGTCGTTTCTTCGTCGGCTTTTGATTCACGAGCGAATTCCAAAACGGGAATGGAAACGGTAAGACCTTGGTTTCCGCTTCCGCTGTTTATAACAACAGGAAGGGCACAGCCGCTCATTCTTGCATCACTGCCTGCTGCGGCAAGTGCGCGCGCCGTGATTTTTGCCTCGCTTCCGTAGATGTTTATTAGGGTTTTGCCGATATTTTGACCGTAGTTCTCTTTCAAACCCTCACGGCAGATAGCATAATTGCATTCTATTTGCCGTTTTATGACGTCGCACACAAGGTTTAGGTCCACTTCATTTGCAAAATCAAAAATATCTTTAAGCGTGCAGTCAATATCCACCAAAAAATCGCTCTTTGCGGTGTTTTGATACAGAACTTTGCCGTCCAAAGATACGAGCACGATTTCCGTATGGCCGTGTTTCAACTCAACAACTGCCTCATGCTCCAAAGTTGACGCAGTAACGCGTATATGCAAAGATTCATTTGAATCAAGGTGCTTAATCGCGCAAAAGCCATCTCTCAAAAGCCGCCTTGCCAAACTGACTTGCTCCTTTGTGACATTTTTTAGCACTTCGAGGTTTAAAGAACTATCTCCCCCCAGCACCCCCACAATGCACGCGGCATCAACACCGCAAAGTCCGTCGGCGTTTGGCACTCCCACACTTTTCACGTTTTTAAGTACGTTTCCGCTGACCTCAATGACTACTCTTGTCGGCATTTCGCCAAGCACTTCGCGTGCCCGTGCCGAAACATAGGCGATTGCAATCGGTTCCGTACATCCCAGTGCGGGGACCAATTCTTCTTTGAGTATTTTGATGAGCATATCCGAATTGTACATAAATGACCTCACCGATATATTGTAACAAATTCGGGCGAAATTGCAATAGCGTATTGTTTGTTTTGAACTGCAAAGAATAGAACTATCAATTTAAAGTTTGAAGGAGTGAATATGAGCAAAAAAAAGAAACAGAGCAACAAAAGAAAGGCACTCATCAACGGCAATGAAACAGCGGAAGAAATAAGAAATTCGCACTTTGACCCCAACGGCAGTTACACGGGCAATCCAACCTTCCCGCTGGATGAACCGCAACAAGACGCAGACGATCTTTGATTTTGCGCAAAAACACTAAACGTGTATTAGCAAATTGCTTAATACACGTTTAGTGTTTTTTTGTTACTTTTAACAATAAACAACATCCCTCAATATTACGCTTTAAATCTTATTATTTTGAAATTTAACTTATTTTTCAACTATTATTCGACATAGACGTAAATAACTGTCTT
>CAYJCS010000229.1:0-1889 GCA_964368715.1 uncultured Bacteroidaceae bacterium
TTAATCGTTGCAATCATTGCTTTGCTTGTATAAAATATTTTAAAAGCAAAGTTGTGGAATAACCCTCGCTATATTGACGAATTTTTGGCAAGCAGTGCCGCAGATAATTTGAGCGACGCAGAGCGTCAATCCGTCAGTGACTGGGGCAAAATAATTATTAAAGGCAAATTTCTTATACACAAGCACCTTAAGGATTATTCAGTTTTTCAGTCGTTCGAACAAGGCGGCGACAATGATAAATTATACGGAGTTTGCGGCATAACAAATACGATTTCAACCATGCTTGGCGGGAAAACTGTGCCCTTGCTTGTAGACGCAGTGCTTTTGCCATTTAACGGGAAAATAATTTACGACACCTTTATGGCACCGTACAGCATTTCTTTTAGTGGCAATGTAAAGGAAAATTTTGCACAGTTTTATAAAGAGTCAAGCAGTAAGTATGGAATTATTACATCGCTTTGAATAGCTAAAACTTAGGAGGGTTGAATGAAGATAACGAATAAAAGGACAAAAAATGCAGAACAACAAACATCAAACGATATTGGTTGGATTTATGAGCTTTGCAACACGCCGCTTTGGATAGCTGCAAGAATAGTGCTTGACGACAGCCACCCATTAAAGAACTTGGAAAGTAGCATAAAAAAAGGTGATGCATACATTGTTCTAAAAAACGAAACAACACCACAGACATATCTAACAAATCCTCATAATGGAGCAAGAGGATATTCGGTTTTCACATCTTTGGAAAAGGGGTTAGATTATGCAAATAACTCAAAAAGCTACGGAGTCGTTGCTGTTGGGCAAACGACATTAGCGAGTTTGATTAAAAACATTAAGAGCAACGAGTATGGCATTACACGGGTAATTGTGGACATGCGTTTAGAGTTAGACGAGGCAATGGTTGCACTTGCCGAAAAAATAATTGTGGAAAATGGAATTGTTGTAAAACTAAATGATGACGAAATGGCAGCAGCAGGTGCGTCGCAAAATGATATGATTACAAAAGCCGCTGGGTTTGTGAGGAGTTTTGATACATCAAAATTGGACAAATTGACAGATAAAGATGCCAAGCTTTTCGCAAAGCTGAAAGCCGATGTTTTGAAAGGTGAGGTTTTCCCTGCCGTTCGCAAAGATGAGTTGCATTTTTATTATAAAGGCGGTTGTTTGTATAGGTTTGCGAATAGCTCATTCAAGCGAAACCCTGCCTATGACAATATAGAAACAGTGGAAATTGATGACTATAAAAAAGCCAAGGAACAATGCAAAACTAGATACTCAGGAAAGGATGACGGAGCAAAAGAACGGCAGTTGCTTGATAACCTAAACCACCATACCTTCAAAAAGGGGAGCACTTCAAGGATTATTGTTTTGGATATAGAGGTTAATCTCAACGGCGGAAAAAGCGGACAGAAAAAGTGCGACATGGTTTTGTTAAATAAGGATACAAACGAAATCATGTTTGTTGAAGGCAAGGTTTTCAAGGACAGTCGAGTGAATAGGCGAGTTGGCGAAACACCCGAGGTCATCGAACAGGTCGCCACATATACGGCAGGAATTAACGAGCAGGCAACGGCAATTGTGGAGCAATACGCAAAACATATTCGGGTTGTTAATGCTTTGTTTGGTACGGAATACAACACAGAGGTTAAACTAATTTTGACAGCAAAACTGCTCGTTTACGAAACACCCAAAGCCCCGAATGCAAACGGACAGCATAGTATCGACACAATAAATAGCGCACTCGGGATCAAAAATATCTTGTGGGTTACGGCAGACAACGAGCCGACCCTAGATGAGATATGGGATGTGCTATGCAAATAAAAATACATAGAGGCACTCATCAAATCGGCGGTACAATCACCGAAATAAAGACGGATAAGGCACGGATA
>CAYJCS010000230.1:0-1887 GCA_964368715.1 uncultured Bacteroidaceae bacterium
GGCTCGGATAAATACGTGCTTCCGCCAAAAGGCGACGTTCCCAACAACGTGAAGTTTGCTTTCGGCGGTGCGGAATTTGAATTTGACACCAAAGAAACTTCCCGCACGCTCTATTTCAAGATGAAAGACGTGGAATGTAATTTTCAAATGGACATTCCCAAAGGATTGGAAAACATCACAACGGTTTTGCCGTTTAAAGATAACCCCACCAGGTATTTTATGACGACAAAGCAAAATTGTATGCCGTGCGAAGGAACGTACAAATACGGCGACAAAATGGTCACGTTCTCCAAGGAAGACTCTTTCGGATATTTGGATTGGGGCAGAGTCAACACTCCTTATCAACTGGTTTGGTATTGGGGAAACGGCTCTACATACGTCAAAGATGCCAAAGGCAAAAAGCATACATTCGGATTTGAAATCACTTGGGGTATCGGCGACGAGAGCAACGCAACCGAAACCTGCCTGTTCTATGACGGAAAAGCCCACAAAATCGACGCTGTCGACGTGGAAGTGTTCCCTAAGCCCGACAAATTTATGGACGAATGGAAGTTTGTTTCGGAAGACGGGCGTTTCAATATGGTGATGAAACCGTTCTACGACCACTACACCGACCTAAATGTATACGTGCTTCGCATGCTTGCTCACCAAGTTCACGGTTTGTGGAGCGGCACTGTTGTTCTAGACGACGGCACCAAACTTGAAATCAAGGATATGTATGCATTCTGCGAATACGTGGAAAACAGATGGTAATTAAGAAAAACTGCCGGTAGATACAGTAATGATTGCTTAGCGATATTTTTATCTGTATTCCGTAATAAATTAAAACATTAACCGAGGAATCTACATAATTAAAGCCGTCCGCAAAAGCGGGCGGCTTATTTTGTTATTAAATCTTTTTTAGGAGGAGTAATTATTATTTTGCGTTTGTTTTACTTAATTGGAATTTGAATTTCCGTTTCGTAATCGTCTTCGCTCTCCATATCCCAGCAACCGTGAACGTATACTTCGCGGATTTTATCCGAGATTGAATATCCTCTTTCTTTTACGTAATTGAGCGCAAAAGCGTACGCTTCGGCCAGTTTTGAATACGAACCTTTGTGCGTTACGGATATCGCCTTTGTTTGAGGAACGGTTTTGAATTTGATGTTTTTGCTCTCTTTTCCGAACTGTGCAACTTGTTCCACGTATTCGAGTTCCACATTTTCCTCTTGATAGTAAGGGGCTTCGTAGATTATGTAGCAATATCCTTCACATTTTAAGTTAGGATTATTTTCGCCGCATTCCGCACCTGATTCCAATACGAAATTAGTAAGTTCCGACATATTTTTGATAACACCGTGTCTGAAATACACTTTGATCTCGGGGATAGAAATTACTTTCGCTTGATAGTTATTCATAAAATCTCCTTTTTCTATATGATAGATAATAGTATTGATAAGCGATAAATCTCCCTGTTTCTTTTGGATTTCTTCTTCAATGAAACGTGACCTCTGTATAAGGATGGGTTTAAGGTCTTGCCCGTCCAATACATTTTTAATTTCATTTATCGACAAATCGATACTTCTCAACTCCAAAATTTTATTGAGAGTGTTCAAATCGTCAATGGAATAATATCTGTATCCGTTGTCTTGAACAAAACTTGGTTTAAATAAGCCAATCTCGTCATAAAACCTCAGCGTTTTGATGGTAGTTTTTGCCAATTTTGAAAATTCTCCAATCGAAAACATTGCGTTATCTCCTATCTGTTTCACATAGTAGAGTATCCTCTAAGGGGAGAGTCAAGCGTTTTTTTAAAATATTTTTAATTTATTTTAGCATACAAAAATATTAATTTCAAGCGTCCCTAAAGCAAAAAAATGTACAAAAAAAAGACACCCTCGAGGG
>CAYJCS010000231.1:0-1872 GCA_964368715.1 uncultured Bacteroidaceae bacterium
GTTATAATATATACATATGGTGGCGCAGTATTCTAGTCAGATATCGCCGACCCGAAGGCGGGGGTAAAATATCGCCGAAGGGCATATCGATGAAGTTTCTGGTGATGGCCTTGGTTGCCCAAATCTGGGCTGTTGCTGGGAGTTAAGACTTTAGGGCCGGTTGTAACGGCATACAGCAGGGTTCCTATAGTCGTGGAGACCCGTCACGGTGGAGCAATCTACTGTCCGGGGTGAAACCTGCAATGCGGTGCGAAAGCGCTGTGTGCAGCGTAGCCTGCCTTGAGTGGACATTCAAGGATTAGGGAACGAATAAATGTGTTGGCCAATACGTTTGTTCGACTGCCCGATGAAATGATGTCTGCAAAAAAGGACTAGGGCGGACGTTATCTGCCAAGGAAAACTTCTAGACTGTTCTAAGAGACAAGCCGGGGATTATAGTGTGTACTAAGTGGCGATTCGGTGTCGCGTTGAGGAATCACGCGAGATGCGGAGTGATCGGAAACCTCTTGGTCGGCGACGACAAGTTTCCGCATTGGGAAAGCCTACCGAACCTAAGACGCAAGGTTTACTCGGTTTGTTGCCACCATAACAGCAAGTATTTACCGCAAGCATTTGATTGCGGCGAGGTATAATTTGTCAAAGATTGATGATAAAGAAGATGTGTTTTTACATTCTACAAAAGACGGCCGTAACGAATATAGCGGCCGCACTTTAATTTCCGACAAAAATGCGGTCGGAGCAACAAAATCCAAACAAAATTCAAAACTTGAAGAAAAAAACGGCGCAAAATCGGGCACCGATATTTCTTTACGCACTCAACCGCTCAATGGTTCTGCTTTAAAGAGCGAAAATATAAAAGAAACACAAAAAGAAAACAACGATACCGTAAAAACAGACAAAAAAATCGCCTTGCGCAAACGCCGCAACATATGGAGCATAAAAATCACCGTTATTTCTCTTTTTTTGTCGGCGTTTATCAGTTTTTTGAGCGATCTTACAGCGTCAAGCGAACACATTATAGTGACTGTTTTATTGCTACTGTTTTTGATACTTTGCAGTATTTTATTTGACGGTATCGGCGTTGCGGCAACCTCTTGCGACATGGCTCCGTTTGTGTCAATGGCGACGAGAAGGGTATACGGCGCAAAAACCGCGCTTTGGCTTGTCAAAAACAACGAGAAAGTGTCAAACGTGTGCAATGACGTCATCGGCGATATCTTCGGCATCATATCCGGTGCCTGCTCTGCGGCAATTGTCGTAAAAATCATTACTATGTCAGGCGACGGTTGGCAAAGATGGCTGACGATTATTATTTCCAGCGTAGTCGCCGCGCTGACAATCGGCGGCAAAGCGTTTTTGAAGAACATCGCAATCACAAATTCTAAAGAATTTGTATTTTTTGTAGCGCGCATTATCGGCATTTTTCACCCGGAAGAGCGCAAACGCAAAAAGAAGCAAGAAGAGAATAAGCGCCGCTATGAAAAGAAAAACACAGAAAAAATTAACGAAGAACTTTCCGATTACGGCGAGGCCGAATAATCCATGCGTCTTGACAAGTATTTGACAGAAAATTTTGGCATTAAATCCCGCACCCATGCCGCACAACTGATTGAACAAGGCAAAGTGAGCGTTTGCGGGAAACAAATCTGCAAGGCTTCTTTTGATATTGCGGAATTTATCCAAGTTGAGAAAATAACCGTTGACGAGGGCGAAGCCTATGCGTCGCAGGGTGGATACAAACTCGCGGCGGCAATTGACACTTTTAAAATCGATTTAAAAGGGAAAAACTGCGCAGATATCGGCTGCAGCAACGGCGGTTTTACCGATGTTTTACTTCGTAACGATGCAAAAAGCGTGCTCGCTGTCGACGTT
>CAYJCS010000232.1:0-1855 GCA_964368715.1 uncultured Bacteroidaceae bacterium
TCGGGTGGGCTTTTATCCGCGCCCTGCGCGGATTTTCGCAACTTCGTAAGTTGCCGACGTCCGTTTATTGGTACGCACGTCAGAGTATAGTAGAGCAAGTTCTCAGCACTCACTTTCTCGCCGCCCTGCGGCTCGCGTTCGGAACTTCGTAATTAGTGAGTGTGTATTCTTACGCGACGTGGTATCTTTTGGTATTGTATAGTAGCCAGTGGATTACAGAGCTAACTGGCAGATTGAACAGCAAAACCATAGGAAGATAAATTGATTTTAGCAGTGCCGTCGTGTCGTCGACCGTCGCGCCCACTGCGAAAAATCCTATGAGTATGCAAACAACGGTCAGTTCGATAAACAGCATCGTGCGGTTTAGTATTGACAGCTTGAAGTTGAAGTTGGCGCGGGTGCGTTTGGTCGGATTGGCAATATACATTGCAAAAGGCACAAGCATTAGCACAGCAGGGCAGGTGAGCACGGGCAGGAAATAGCCGTATCCGATTTGATTGAACGTCGATGCCCATATAACGCCGACTTCCAAGAGGAAGATTGCGAGAACTATAAGCCAACAATCGCGGTTTAAGCGGTTAGAATGCACAAAGTTGAAAGTATAATATTCCGAAGTGTTGCCTCTGTCGTAGGGGCGGATTTTGAACCCTTCCGCATAAAGGCGCGCTTTCAAGTCGTTTTCATAAGCACTGCTTGCAGATTGTTTTTGTTTTGGCGGTTCCTTTTCTTCGGGCAGAGAAACTATGCTTGTAAAAAAATCACGATAATTGACGTTGCGTTTTTCATATTCAAATTCCTCGTCGCGTTTTGATATTACTGCCGACGTCACAAACTCGTCACGGTCTAAAGGCAAAATCGGAGCGGCACCCAACGGGCGCTCGATTTCCGCTTGCGCGAAATCTTGCGGCATTTCGTTATGTGTGGAGACGTTATAAGTTTTCGACGGTGCGGAATATTTAGGGAACGTATCCTTATTGGACGGTGCCGAATATGTAGGCGGGGCATTGTAATCGTCTTGAGCCGGATATGAAGGCGCGTCGTCAAAAAGCGTTGCTTCTTCGTATAATGGTTCCTTATCTACGGGGAAAGGTGTCTTTGAATCCGATGTTATTTTAGAATTTTCGTTTTGTGGAACGGAATGTCCCAAGTCAATTTGTTCTTCTTTCGCTTTTAGACGTGCAAAAATTTCGCTCATTGTGGCGTTGGAGCGTGTGCGTGACTCGTTTTCGCCAGTATAGGCGGTGAAATAAGAATGTTCGGATGGTTTATACGGTTCATTTGCCGAATTTGCTTGCGTAACGTCGGCGGTTGCATTGCGCAACTTTCCCGAATATTCGCTTTCGGCGTCCAATCTTGCAAACATTTCGGATAAGGATAGGGCTGGTTTCATAGCCTCTCGCTCGCGCTTAATCCTCTCTTCTTCGGCAATTTTTGCCCTTTCAGCAAGGATTTTGGCTTGCTCTGAAGTTATCTCGTTGCCGTAAGCATCAAGGTATATGCGTTTTTCCACGTTCACCGGCACTTCTTTGACAACTTCAAGCGGGACTTCTTTTTCAACTATCTTTTCTTTATAGACAATTTTCGGTTTTTCTTCGCCGTCGGTTTTTGTATATGGGCGAAGCACTGCGGTATCAAACGGGGCAGGCTCTGAAAAGTCGAATTCTTTTGCGGACACGAGTTTGTCTAAAATGGTGCGCGAATATTCGTACTCTTGTTTTTCCTTGCCAAGAAACGCTCTGCCTTCCGCAGTCAAAGCGTAATAACGCCTTCTGCCGCCGCCCGTGTCGTCAACCGCGCCTTCGTAAGAAGAAATCAGACCTTGTTTTTCCAGCCTTTTTAATTGACTGTATAAGGT
>CAYJCS010000233.1:0-1818 GCA_964368715.1 uncultured Bacteroidaceae bacterium
CTTCCCGGTCAATTCCGGTCCCGGCATCTACGGTATATTCCCTTTCTGTATAAGGATTTTTTTGCCCCAATGCGTTAAGCGTGTCTATTCCAAGCTTGTTTTTATCGTAACGGTAACGCAATACATAATGAAATATTCCAACAAGTAGAGGCTGTAGGTCGAATTCTGTCATTGTGCGGATTTCGGCTTTTGTTCTTTGTGTCCCGTCTTTACAGATAAAAAACATATCGTCATCCGCAATATCTACGTCCCTATCAATAATTTCAAGAAGTACTCTTACAAACCAGTCTTTTTTATTCAGGTCTATATGCCAACCCACAAACTCTGACATTCTTTTTGAAGCGTGCGGATAGTTGTTTTTTATGCATAAATCATAACTCTCTGATACCGCAACGTCATTTAACGGGATATTTACAGAACCGTTGATTTTACACTCACGATAGTTCGACGTGTCTTTTTTTGCGGAATAATCCTGGCTGCCTGTAATTGCATAAAGCAAATCCTGCATAACCTGTGGGTCGGGGTGTTCGTCTTTATGCCCCGCCTCACGGTCTCGTGCTGTTCCTCTTGTAGGCTTCATCTGTGCAAACAGAAAAAACAAAACGCCGCCACACAGGTATGGGACCTTATTTTTACGCATTTTTCAACCTCCTTTAAAAAAAGTAACTGAAGTAACTGATGTTAACTGAAGTAACCATTGACAGTAACTGAAGTAACAATAAGCTAAAAGATGAAAAGGAAATCCCCTGTGAAATAATCGTCTATGGGTGATGTGCACTCAAAGATATTTAATTATATCATAATTTTGTGCAAATTTCTACATATTTCTTAAAGTTAAAGCCCATAAATGTAAATTTTATTTCTCAAAGATAAAGTTTCCTTTAAAAATCGTCGCAATCTGCACGGACTGATCATCCGTGGCTCAACGGTGAGCGACGAACAATTAAATTATAACAGCTGCCTTTTGAGCGGGTCGCTGCAATCCGAAACGGAGAAAATTTCGTTAGGACTGCGGTATGGTATCTTATTGCCATTTTTCCCTTAGCTGACGCAATCCTCCGTTTCGAGAAAAACGAAAACGGAGGAAAATTTTTATGTTAAACCAAGCAAACCACAACCAACCCACCGAACGCAAAATCTACATACGCAGCACCAAACAGTGGATAGCCGTAACTGAAGAAGTATACCTTGAATATTACCGCCCCATATGGCGTACACAGAAGGCAGCACAAAAAGCAAAGCAGTGCTTCTGCCCCAAGTCCAAGCTCTGGCTTTGTGACGGTGACTGTGCCATGTGCGAATACCGCGCAGCCGGAGACACTATCTCTCTCAATGCCCCAATGGAAAACGCAGTCGGTGAGGAATTTTCCCTTATAGATACCATATCAGACCCAGATGCCGACTTTGCCGACATTCTTGTCGACAAGCTTTTGCTTGAACAGCTTCTCTACGAGCTTGCGGAGTGTGACCCCGAGGGCAAACGAATATGCGAGCTTATTATGGCGGGCAGTTCAAAAACTGAAATTGCGGATACCCTTCAGCGTGAATTCGGTGGAAACTGGTACAAGTCCAAAGCTGTCTACCGTGAAAAGCAGGTGCTCGACCAGCTTCGCAAACGCTTATTAGGTCTCAAATAATCACGCCATTTTACCCTCCGCTAGAGAAATTTGGCGGAGGGTAAAAATATTTTTCATTTTTTTGTACGATGGGCTTCTTTTTTTCTAGTGGGTAGTGAGGACAGGAAAAAACGATAAGTCCTCAGATTGGAGGAAGCCCGAATGAGAGATAAGAAAGAAATGACCGACACCGACGAAGAAC
>CAYJCS010000234.1:0-1817 GCA_964368715.1 uncultured Bacteroidaceae bacterium
AATCTTTGTACAACTTTCTGTTGAAAAATGAATCCGCCATACAGCCGATTTTGTTCATAAGCGACATTTTGCCGGCTTTATCAAGATACGGCTTGTATCCCGCCTCGAAGTCAACTTCGTTTTCCGCGCAGAGTATATAGCCAACCGCATTGTCAAATTCATCTGTCAAAACAAAGCAGTTGTCCGGCTCTTTATCGACGTAATAGTCGCAGTAAAGAGTTGCGACAAGCTCCGGATTTTTTACATAAGCCGGAGCAGTCGCGGTAATATGGCATATTTTGCGGCAGTTTTCGCGATCTTTTGTCTGATATGGTCTTATTGTCATAATTACCTCTAAAGGCTCAGTGCGCTCTTTTCTTATGATTCTATGCCGTACAATTTTTTCATATTTACAGAGATTGCGCCGTTTTCATAAACCAGCGAGCCAAAGAAATCTTCAAGGGTGTTTCCGCCGATGATGGCCAAAACTTTGGGGTCGAGAGAAGAAATGTTGCCCCAGCCTAATAGTTCTTCGATTGTCATCTGCTGCATTTTTTCAACAAAAATTGTTGAAAGCGAATCTATTGTTGCCGCTTTGAGGCTAGGATCATCAAACATGCTGTCGGGCGTGATTTCCATAAGATCCCCAATGGTGAAATTTTTGAGCGAGCTGTCAAGTGTCGAAATCTTGACTTTATCGCGCGCAAACGCTTCAAGCACGGGCGCGCTCTTTGCTTTTGTGATACTCACCTTGTTCGTGGACAAAAAGTTTTGATATGAAACGCCGTCATAGTTCGCCGTTTCGTTTATTGTAGCGAGATATCCAATCACTATGTCATAACGTATAAGACTCTCGTGTTCGGGATTTGCCTCTTCAAACGAAACATAACCGCCATTGTAGAAAACCAATATGCCGGTTAATGACTCAACATATATTGTTTCGCAGTTTTGTTTTGAATAGGTTACGGGTGTATTGCCGAGTTTCTTTGCCGCTTCAAAATCGGAGTCACGTTTGACAAAATAATATTTTCCGTCAGAATCGGCAGGTATTTGAATGAAGAACAGTGAGTTGGATTGCGGGGTAGGCGGGGTAGTGCTAAATACGTCGGTGGTGGTGTTGTAGTAATATGCCGTTTGTCCTGACGGCACTTCGCCAACAAGATAATAACCGTCTTCGAGAAGGAAATATTTATCAAGTTCGACATGCGCGGGATTGTCCGCATCATAGAGAACGTATTCGCCCATAAAGTCAACGAAAAGATTTCCGCACTCCAGCCACGCTTGCTGATTTGTAACATCCGTTCCCGTAGCATCTCTGTAATATAGGTTTTCAAATTCGCCATGGAGCGAAAGATAGAGCGCAAGCGCAGTCGACAAAATATATTCGTCGTCCTCGGTACCCACCGTTCCCTTGTCGTCAAAGTAATAAAAATATGTGTTGCCGGCAGCAGTCAAAGTAGTAAGTGTAAGCATATCGGGAATAGCAACATAGGAATAACTTACGCCCGTGCCGTTTTCAAGAGAAGCAAGTTGAGATGCCGACAGTTCGACATAATCGATGTCTTTTCTGTAATATTTGCCGTTTGCATCGTATACAAAGGTATATCTATAGGTGTCATCGCCCACTACCTCGGTAAAGGTTTCATCGGGAGAAATAATCCATCTGGCATTTGGATCCTCGTCGGCTCCGTCGAAAGGTGCAACTGCATTATATTCATTGATTTCCACTAAATCCGACAAGTATAGGCTGTTTATTATTTCGCCCATGCGCGCGCCGAGTTCGTCCACTTTCAAGAAAGCCATTTTCTTCAAAACTATGTGAGAAGAACCGCTTATCG
>CAYJCS010000235.1:0-1809 GCA_964368715.1 uncultured Bacteroidaceae bacterium
CGATAAGCGGTTCTTCTCACATAGTTTTGAAGAAAATGGCTTTCTTGAAAGTGGATGAACTCGGTGCGCGCATGGGCGAAATAATCAACAGCCTGTACCTTTCGGATTTGGTGGAAATCAATGAATTTAACGCAGTTGCAACTTTCGACGGAGCCGACACAGACCCGAATGCCAGATGGATTATTTCCCCCGATGAGACCTTTACCGAAGTCGTGGGCGATGACACCTATGAATATGCTTTCGTATACGATATAAACGGCAAATATTACAGAAAAGCCAATGATTATATCAAACTTTCAGCATCACAACTCGCTTCTCTTGAAAACGGCACGGGTGTAAGTTATTCTTATGTTCCTATTCCCGACGTTGCAACTCTCAACGATTTAGTTGATGACGGCAACACATACCTCTTTTACTTTGACGACAAGGGAACGGTGGGTATCGAGGACGACGAGTATATTTTGTCGCCTGCGCTCGTGCTCTATCTTGCATTCCATAGCGAATTCGAGAACCTATATTATAGAGATGCTACGGAAACGGACGTAACAAATCAGCAAGCTTGGCTGGAATGCGGAAATCTTTTCGTTGACTTTATGGGCGCATACGTCCTATACGATGCGGATAATCCCGCGCATGTCGAACTTGACAAATATTTCCTGCTAGAAGACGGCTATTATCTTGTCGATGAAGTGCCTGCGGGACAAACGGCATATTACTACAACACGTCTACCGACGTATTTAGCACTACCCCGCAATCCAACGCATTGACTTTCATCCAATTACCTGCCGATTCTGACGGAAAATATTATTTTGTCAAGCGTGACTCCGATTTTGAAGCGGCAAAGAAACTCGGCAATACGCCCGTAACTTATTCAAAACAAAACTGCGAAACAATATACGTTGAGTCATTAACCGGCACGTTGGTTTTCTACAACGGCGGCTATGTTTCCTATGAAGCGGAAAATCCCGAACACGAGGGTCTTATCCGTTATAACGAAATAATCGGTTATCTAGCCACCATAAACGAAACGGCGAACTTTGACGGCGTATCATATCAAAACTTTTTGTCCACCTACAAGGTGAGCGTAACAAAAGCAAAGAGTGCCCCTGTGCTTGAAGCGTTTGCGCGCGATAAAGTCAAGATTTCAACACTTGACAGTTCGCTCAAGACTTTCACCATTGGGGACCTTATGGAAATTACTCCCGACAGTATGTTCGACGATCCCGATCTTAAAGCGGCAACAATAGATTCCCTTTCAACCGTTTTTGTTGAAAAAATGCAACAGATGACAATCGAAGAACTGTTAGGCTGGGGCAACATATCCTCTCTCGATCCAAAGGTTTTGGCTATCATCGGCGGAAACACTCTTGAAGAATTCTTTGGCTCGTTGGTTTATGAAAACGACGCAATCACCGTGGACATGAAAAAGTTGTACGGCATAGCAGGATAATAAAGGGCGTATTTTCGCCCCTTTGAGGTAATTATGACAATAAGACCATATCAGTCAAAGGATCGCGACAACTGCCGCAAAATCTGTCATCTGACCGCAACTGCGCCGGCTTACGTAAAAAATCCGGAACTCGTTGCAACGCTATACTGCGACTACTATGTCGAGAAAGAGCCTGATAACTGCTTTGTATTGACAGACGAATTTGACAATGCGGTTGGTTACATACTCTGCGCGGAAAACGAGGTGGATTTTGAAGTGGGATATAAGCCGTATCTTGACAAAGCCGGCAAAATGTCACTTTCAAACAAAATCGGCTGTATGGCGGATTCATTTTTCAACAGAAAGTTGTACAAAGATT
>CAYJCS010000236.1:0-1757 GCA_964368715.1 uncultured Bacteroidaceae bacterium
GTATGAGCGGCAACGTCTGCTCCTTGTGCTCCGCTAACGCTCACCGCACTTCGTCGCGTAAGGGTGCGTTTGTTGGAAGTGCGATTCCCACGAACGCTGTTTTTGAGTTTTTCCAGCGGCGACTCTTCGACTTCGCTCAGAGTGACAAGATGGTGATTGCCTAGTTCTATGCTTTTCTATATCGTTCTCGACTTGTTCTCTGTTTTGTGATTTATTTTTTCTTTGTTCTCTACGTCCGCATCAAAATTGTCATACAGAGCAGACACCGTCTGCGAAGTATCGCCTTTGAAGAATTCTGCCGCCGAATGTCATACTTCGGCAAGCCTCAGTATGAGCGGCAACGCCTGCTCCTTGTGCTCCGCTAACGCTCACCGCACTTCGTCGCGTAAGGGTGCGTTTGTTGGAAGTGCGATTCCCACGAACGCTGTTTTTGAGTTTTTCCAGCGGCGACTCTTCGACTTCGCTCAGAGTGACAAAAAGGTGGGTTGCCCAGTTCCCTGTTTTGTTCTATTCAGCTTTCGTAAAAAAACTGGCGTACAAAAAAAGCACTTTCTTGCGTCGGTGCTTTTTGTTTGTGTTTATTCGCTCTTTTGGTTTTGGTCGCTTTTAAGATTATTCGTTATAATCTTCGTAACGAGAGCGTTTTTCATCGATTGCCTCTGAAGTTTTGGCCATTTCGATTTCAACCGCTTTTTTGGGTTTCTTTATCTTCTTGACGAAGTATGCGACGACGACTGCGATTGTAGCAATTGCAAGCAGTATCGTGGGAATCATCCACCACAGATAGTCAAGGTTGAACGCATTGTTTGGCGTTTCGGTCGGCTCTTCAGTTGGCTCTTCTCCCGTTTCACCCGTTGTGCTAC
The DNA here is from genome assembly GCA_964368715.1 of uncultured Bacteroidaceae bacterium. GTDB lineage: Bacteria > Bacillota > Clostridia > Christensenellales > CAG-917 > RGIG4097. Next base: position 864 of record CAYJCS010000236.1, read on the forward strand.
TCTCGGGTACGGTGTGAATCATCATAACGTCACGGTTGAAGATTGCGGTGTCGGGCTCTTCCTTATTGCTTTCGGTTTCGATTGTGGTAAAGTCCGCTTCGTCGATAATCTCGATTTCAACCGCGTCGAACATAGCGTAGCCGCTGGAAAGTTTTGCCTTGTCGTCTGCGTCGTATTCACCCAGTGCCAGTTTGACCGTTATCGAAGATACGCTTTCTTCAAGCGTCTTGACATAGAAGGTATATTTTGTCCAATCGCTGTTGCCTTCGGTGCCTTTTATGCCCTTGAAGACAAGTTGATGGTCGCTTTCGTTTGCGCTTCCGAGATACAGTTGCACGCTTGCTCCGCTGCCCGTGACGTTATAGGTACGCACCCATACGCTGACGCGGTAGCAAGATTCGGCCGAGAAAGTGTAGGAAGTGGAAGTGTAAGTGTATGCGCTGTCTTTAATGTTGTTTATGACGAGGAAACTCTTGCCCAAGATGTCTTTTACAGAGTTATCCATTGCCACCAAATTTTCAACGGAAATACACTTTTGCTTCATTTCGTCATAGTATCTCAGTTTCTTTAAGATAGTTTCGATTTCGCTGTCGGTTTTGCCCGGATACGTTACTCTTGCCGCTTCGATGTCTGTTTGCAAAATTTCATAATCTGCAAGTTTGAATACTCCGCCGAAGAGTGAAACGTATGAAGCAACCAAATCTTTATAAAGATCGTCCGTTGCGTCTGCCGAGTCAACGTTGGTGGTAGGCAGGGTTGTTGGGTCAGCATACACAATGCCGCTCAAAGTGTTTTTGGATTCCTGATCCGTGCCGACGCTGCCGCTCCAAGAATTGGGAGTGTTGAGTTTGTCGCGTCCTGTTTGAGAGGACGAAAGGTCGAAACCGTCAGAAA
>CAYJCS010000237.1:0-1727 GCA_964368715.1 uncultured Bacteroidaceae bacterium
ATTTTGACAGTCGTGCGCGTCATGGCGGAAAACGCCGTGAAAATTGCTCGTTTCAAAAGTGCTTCCTTTGAAGAATTTTTGTTTGACGTGCTTGACGCAGGCGAAAAAATCCTTGCTAAAACACCTGAAATGCTTCCTGTGCTTGCAAAAGCGGGCGTGGTTGATGCCGGCGGCACAGGTTTGGTCACTATATTGAAAGGTATGCGCGCCGCATTGACAGGCGAGGAAATCGGTGTTGTAGACGCCGATACCGTCCGTTCTGCAACCTCGGATACGTCAGCCGTTCAAGACACAAAATCATTTGAAACGTTAGACAACGATTACGAAAACATCACTTTCCAGTATTGCACGGAATATTTTATCACTCATCTGAATATGACGGCGACAATCAGCGACATTGACAGTTATCGTGATTATTTGATGACAATCGGCGATTGCGTCCTCGTCATCGGCGATTTGGACTTGATAAAAACCCACGTTCACACCAATCAACCCGATCTTGCTTTGAAAGCCGCCTTAAAACTCGGCGAGTTAGAAGGTGTCAAAATAGAGAATATGATTGAACAGCACCGCAAAATCGTCGGCGAAAAAGAAAAAGAAGACAAAGCAGCCAAAGAAAAACAACTCAAAGACTATGCAATTGTTGCAATTTGCGCAGGAGAGGGCATGAAAGCCATTTTCAGCGATCTTGCAGTTGACGTAGTTATAGAGGGCGGGCAGACTATGAACCCGAGCGTCTACGATATTTTGACGGCGATAAATTCCGCCTCTGCAAAAAACGTTTACGTTCTTCCAAACAACCCCAATATAATTTTGGCGGCAAATCAGGCAAAGGAACTGTGCGAAACAAACGCTTACGTCGTTCCCACAACCTGTATGCCGGAAGGCATATCCGCCGCGCTTGCTTTTTCTCATGACTTTAATCCCGACGAAAACTTTGAAAGCATGAGCGAAAGTTTCAAAAACGTGAAGTGTGCGGAAGTCACTCACGCTGTCAGAAACACTCGTATGAACGGATTTTTGGTGAAAGAAGGCGACATAATCGGCATCAGCAACAAAAAAATCATTGCCAAAAGCAGTTCGATTGCGGAAGCGGCTTTATCAAGCGTCAGTCAAATTGTTGAAAATACAAATATGCTCACGCTTTATTACGGCGCGGACGTTACCGGCCAAGACGCTTCGAGAATGCTGGAAATACTTCAAGAAACTTACCCCAATCTAGAAATCGCCTCCTATTACGGTGGTCAACCGCACTATTATTATTTGATATCGGCGGAATAAAAGTGGAATTAAAGCAAATAAAAGGCGTCGGGAACGCTACGGAACTTAAACTTTCTGAGTTGGGAATAAATTCCGTTCTATCCCTTCTGACTTATTTCCCGTCCAAATGTTTAGATTTGAAACTGCCCACACCCGTGCTTGAAGCGGAAGAGGGGCAGTTTTCTTTGTTTGAAGGGGAAGTATTGACAGTCGGCACACCTTCAAAGCGCGGTACAAAATCCTTTAACGTCACTTTTTTGGACACACTATCGGCAAAGCGCGTTTGTTTCAAAGCCGCGTTTTTCAATCAGCCTTACCTGTCAAACACTTTTATTGAAGGCGAAAAATACCGCCTGCTTTCAAAAATATCTTTCGGAGCAGGAGAGGTGTTTTTGGTCAATCCGATATTTGAGCGAAGTGATAAAATCAAAACCCTAAACGGCACATACACAGTGTATCCTCTGCAC
>CAYJCS010000238.1:0-1726 GCA_964368715.1 uncultured Bacteroidaceae bacterium
CGCCGAAGGGGGCGTGAAAAGGACGAGCGTCTACGAGCGACCAGTGTCATAATAAGGCGACGATAACTAGTAGTGAGGTGGGGTGTCTCCCCCGCGAGCGACGACTATTGAATAGGCGAAGTATATATTCGAGTGGTGGGAGAAAAGCCCCCTTGTGGGGAAAGAGGGGGCATCATCTAGATAAGAAGCAAAGCGACGGAAAAGCGGAGTGGGCGAACTTGTTCGCTAAAACGCAGCGTCACACGCATCACACGCAAGGGGTTATATCCCGCCGCGGGTGCGTTGCGTGAAGAATCGCTCCCCTAATAAAAAAATCCCAAAATCTTTTGATTTTGGGAAAATAGTTGGCAGGGGAGACGCGATTCGAACACGCAACCGGCGGTTTTGGAGACCGCTGCTCTACCGTTGAGCCACTCCCCTATATCAATGTGCTTGCACATTGTAACAACTGCGACTTTAATTGTCAATTTATTTGGAGATATATATGAAAAAGAAATATTCACTTGGCATCATCGGCGCCGGCAATATGGCGTCTGCAATCGTCGGAGGAATTCTGGATGCAAAACTGCTTTCGCCCTCCGATATGATAATCAGCGATTTGGACAACGAAAAACTTGCCTTATTTTCCTCAAAAGGTATGAATACGACATCTGACAACCGCTATCTGGCGGCAAACTGCACAAACGTACTCTTTGCCGTAAAACCGCAAATTGCACCTATCGTTTGGGCGGATATAGCAGACGTAATCGACTGCGAACTTGTGATTACGATAATGGCAGGCATCTCGATAAAGAAGATTTCAAGCGCGCTTGGAGCGCGTAAGTATGCGCGCATCATGCCCAACACCCCCGCGCTTGTGGGCGAAGGTATGGCGGCAGTTGCTTTCAGCGAAGGTTTCCGCAGCCAGTTCGTGCTTGACATATTTGGCTCTATCGGCAAAGTTGTGGAACTTGACGAAAGCCTGTTTGACGCCGTGACTTCCCTGTCCGGCTCCGGCCCTGCCTACGTCTATATGTTTATCGACGCATTGATAAAAGGCGGCATGGACGGCGGATTGGATTACGAAAGCGCGAAAACGCTTGCCATACAAACCGTGCGCGGCTCCGCAAAAATGGTGGAGTTATCGGATAAGCCGATTGACGCACTTGTGGACGCAGTTTGCAGCAAGGGCGGCACAACTATCCAGGCGGTGGAAAGTTACCGCGCGGACGGACTTGAAGACACCGTTATCAAAGGCATGGTAAAATGCCGTAACCGCAGCAAGGAGCTTGGCAATGGCTGACAAGAAAGTTGAAATATATACGGACGGCGCGTGCAGTGTCAACCCCGGCGTTGGCGGTTGGGCTGCGGTTTTGATATACAAAAAGCACAAAAAAGAGATAAGCGGAGCGGAGGCAAACACCACAAACAACCGCATGGAACTGACAGCCATAATCGAAGGATTGAAAATGCTTAAAGAACCCTGCTCGGTCACCGTATACAGCGACAGCGCGTATTCCGTTGAGCCTTTCAAACAAGATTGGATTGGGGATTGGGAGGCAAAAGGCTGGCGTACGGCAAACAAAAGCGATGTCAAAAACGTAGATTTATGGAAAGAACTGCTTAAGCTGATGAAAATTCACAAGGTGGAATATGTCAAAGTCAAAGGTCATGCCGACAACGAACTTAACAACCGTTGCGACCTTTTGGCAAGAAATGCCATAAAAGAATTGCAAAAAACTATGCC
>CAYJCS010000239.1:0-1712 GCA_964368715.1 uncultured Bacteroidaceae bacterium
ATGTGGGATAGCTCGACGGGGCGACAAGCATAGTTTCCTGACTATGTTTCCCACACACTATTATCAGGACAACACTACAGGAGGTGTTTTTGTTATGGGAAACTATAAAATAATTTCAATTGGAAGCGCAAATGACATTAGGGGAGAGCGTTTTGGGAGACTGGTAGTAATAGACAGAGTTGACAAAAACGATGGCAGGGTAAATTGGTTATGCGAATGTGATTGTGGCAATAAAGCGGTTGTTAGGGGAGATTCTCTGGTTAAGGATAACGCAACACGGTCGTGCGGATGTCTAAACAAAGAAAAGGCGAGACTGATTGGCTTAAGCAAGGTTGAAGATTTAACCGGGCGACAATTTGGGCGATTAAAAGTTCTGAAAAGAGCCCCAAACCGTAATAATGAGCCTGGTCAAGTAATGTGGGAGTGTAGGTGCGAGTGCGGAAACGTATTCATAGCTCTTGCGCAGGCGTTAAAAAACGGTAGCACACAGTCATGTGGTTGCTTGCGCGCCGAGAAGACCAGGGAACGTTGTTTTATAGATTTAACAGGCAAGAGATATGGAAGGCTAACGGTTGTAAAGATAGAGGGATTTTATAAAGCATACACAATTTATGAATGTAAGTGCGATTGCGGACAAACTGTATTTGTTAGGGGTGGAAATTTAACGCATGATCAAGTAAAATCGTGTGGTTGTTTACATATAGACGCAATAAGCGGAGAAAATAGTTTTCATTACAACCCAAACAAGACTGACGAGGAAAGATTAAAGGAACGATATATTCTTGGGGAACACGCAAAAAACCACTTTAGAAAGGCAGTGTTTGAAAGAGACGATTATACCTGTAAGGTATGCGGAACGAAGGGCGGCCGGTTAAACGCGCACCATCTAAACGCTTGGAGCTGGGACAAGAATAATAGATTTAATGTCAATAATGGGATTACGCTTTGCCAAAAATGCCACAAATTATTTCATAGCAAATATGGCAAAGGGGAAAACACAAAGGAGCAATTTATAGCGTTTAGAAGCCGGTATTACAACGAATACATAAAAGAGCAAGGTGAGGCGGTTGAATTGGCCTAAAGAATATCTAAAAAAAATACATAACGGCGAGATAGTTGCCGGAACTAAAATAACAAAGCTATATGAACGGGAAGTCGAGTGGATTAATAATCCGCCTAAAGACTTTCCGTTTTACTTTGACGAGGATGCCGGACAACGACCTATTGATTTTATTGAGAAGTTTTGCAAGCACTCAAAAGGTAAATGGGCGGGAAAACCAGTGTATCTTGATTTGTTTCAAAAAGCAAAATTGCAGTTGGTTTTTTCTTGGCTTGAAAAAGATACCGGAAACCGTCGAGTGCGCCAAGTCATTGACATCCGAGGGCGAAAGAACGGGAAAAGCACCGAGACTGCCGCAGTTGAGCTATATATGCTGATTGCTGACGGTGAGGGTGGAGCAGGCATTTTTGCGTGTGCCAATAAGCTCGATCAGAGCAAGCTCGTCTTTGACGAAGCTGTGAATATGAGAGCACAATCACCAGCATTGAGGGCAATCACAAAAAAGCGGCAATCGGACATTTACTTTCCCGCAACATTTTCAAAGCTTCAAGCACTGGCCGCAGACACCCGCACAATGGACGGTTTAAACAGTAGCGCGTGGAGCTATGATGAATTTCACGAAGCACGCGACAGCAAGCTTTATGATGTAATG
>CAYJCS010000240.1:0-1697 GCA_964368715.1 uncultured Bacteroidaceae bacterium
CTACAGCCGATGAGGGGCGGACGCCCAAAAAAAGAAGCGTACGTCCGCCCCTCATCGGCTGTAGAGCCGTCTTATTATGAAGAAGAGTCAGTTGAAGACTCAGTCCAAGAACAAGAAAAAGCAATCGAAAGCAAACCAGAATCAGCCTACAAACCTTATGCAAAACCAAGATTTGTCACCGGTGAAAACAGAAGAGCAATGGGATTTGCATCTCCAAAGCCACAGGAGGAAGGAGATCAAATCAGAGAAGGTTTTTTAGAAATCAATCCGGACGGATACGGTTTTTTGAGAGTCAAAAACGGCGAATTCAGCGATATGGATGCCTATGTTAATTCTCAAAAAATCAAGCAATACGGGCTTAGACGCGGCGATTACGTCAAAAGCACATGCAAATTCATACAAGAGGGCAAGCCTGCCGCAGTTGTTTCGGTAATTTCAATAAATGGCATTGACGCAACAAAAATCGGCAAACGTGCAAACTTTGACGACCTCGTGCCGATTTATCCCGAGGAGAGAATCCGTCTTGAAGTGCCGGGCAGACCACGCGAATACGCAACGCGTTGCATAGACCTTGTCGCACCAATCGGCAAAGGACAAAGAGGTATTATCGTATCTCCGCCAAAAGCCGGCAAAACCACACTGCTTAAAATGATTGCAGGCTCCATTGCCAAAAACTATCCCGACATCGTTCTGATGGTGTTGCTTATCGACGAGCGTCCGGAAGAAGTCACGGATATGCAAAGATCCATAAACGGCGAAGTTGTTTATTCTACCTTTGACGAACTGCCCGAACATCACACCAAAACAGCCGAAATGCTGCTTGACCGCGCCAAGAGAATTGTCGAAAGCGGCAAAGACGTCGTTGTCCTTATGGATAGTCTTACGCGTCTTGCGCGCGCGTATAACCTTACTATTCCGCCCACCGGCAGAACACTCTCAGGCGGTATCGATCCCGGTGCGCTGCACAGTCCCAAACGCTTTTTCGGCTCTGCCAGAAACATTGAACACGGCGGTTCGCTTACAATTATCGCCACTGCGCTCATCGATACAGGCAGCCGTATGGACGACGTTATTTTTGAAGAATTCAAAGGTACCGGTAATATGGAAATCCACCTCGACCGCAGACTTCAAGAAAAGAGGGTATTCCCCGCAATCGACCTTGCAAAGAGCGGAACAAGAAAAGAAGAGTTGCTTCTTACCAGTTCCGAATTGGAAGGTACTTGGGGCGTAAGAAAAATACTTTCTGTCGGCGACAGCACGGAAGCAACAGAAAATTTGCTTAGCATGCTTGTCAAGACATCATCCAACAAAGAATTTATCGACCAAATCAATCTTCAACTTATCAAATGGCAAAAAGAAGGATTTACTTTCAGAAAGCCGAACATGAATTAAAACAGAAAATTGATTTTATAAATAAACAAAGCAACTTTAAAAACGCGCCCTGCGCGTTTTTTATTTTCTTGCCTCACTTCGAGCGAGAGTGATAACGCACTCACTCATTACGAAGTTGCAAATTTACTTTGGGCAAGCGTACTTAAAAACGGACGTTGGCAACTTACGAAGTTGCGAAAATCCGCGCAGGGCGCTGTCAACTCCCCAACTATGGGCGAGGGTGAGTCAGCACAAACTCATTACGAAGTTACGAACGCGAGCCGCAGGGCGGCGAGGAAGTGAGCGCCGAGCACCAGACAAAAGTG
>CAYJCS010000241.1:0-1690 GCA_964368715.1 uncultured Bacteroidaceae bacterium
ATTTCTTATTGAGCATAAAGTCAACAAGTTGAAAAACAAAGCAAAACGCGCCGTCTCCAAGAAGCAGCGCGTTTCACTTATGATAAGGGGGAAAATTATGAGCGTTTTTTGTAATCGCATTGATTACACTTGCATATTAACATGAGAAGTAAACTCTGTCAATAGGTTTTGTTAACTTTTTCCGACAAAATTTGCGAATACGCCAAAAACACAACAAAAATGGAAATTTGCGTTGATAATTTTTGTCAAATTTGTCAGTTTTTACACAAAAACAAATTTTTGATGTTTTTTGCGTATTCTAAATCGCCCGTGTGGCACTCAACCGTTATTCTAACCACGGGTTCTGTTCCGCTCGGACGCACGATAAGTTTGCCGTTTTCACCCAAAAATGCTTTGGCGTTTTCAATCAAGGCAACAAACTCTTTCTTTTTCACTTCTTGAGCGGGTGCCGCAGAAGGAATATTGAAAGAAAGTGAAGGATAGGGTGTTATAAGAGGAAGAATTTTGTATTTCTTTAAATATTCGGCAATGCTGAAGGCGGTAATCAGACCGTCGCCCGTCGGCGCTTTTGGTGTAATAATGTGACCGCTGGTTTCACCGCCCAAAACGCTGCCGACAGCGCGCATTTTTTCCATAACGTATTTATCGCCAACGTCGGACCTAAAAAGCGTTATACCTTTAAAAGCCAATTCTTTTTCAAGTGCGCCGTTGCTCATAATTGTGCCGCATACGGCATTGTTTTTCAGGGTATCTTGAGACTGCATGTCTGTTGCAAGGGCATAAAGCATACCGTCACCGTCCAAAATTTTACCTTTGTATACTCCCATTACTCTGTCGCCGTCTCCGTCGAACGAAAAGCCGATTTCGTCCTCGTTTACGGTGGTTAAAAAATAATCTAAATTGGTTGCGCCGCATTTTACGTTGACCCTTTCGCCGTCACGCGTGTTGTTTAATGCGTTGACAACGATTGCCCCTGCCGATTCAAATGCTTCAGCAGCAAGCGATGCCATTGATCCGCGCGCACAATCCAGCGCAACTTTAAGTCCGTCAAGTCTAGAAAACAGTGACACGACGTGCCGCTTGTAAAAATTTTCGGCGCCTTCAAAAACAGATATTCTGCCGTTTGCCTTGCCTCTTACAAGCCGCAATGTTTTTTGTCGCTTGAAAACGGCCTCGTCCATTTCGGCTTCCTTGTCTGTTGACAGTTTCCCTCCGCCTCGTTCAAATACTTTCAACCCGTTATATTCGGGAGGATTGTGCGATGCGGTAATCATGACCCCGTAGTCGGCGTTTTCAATATCCGTGATATAGGAAAGCGCGGGAGTGGGCAACTCTCCGCACAGCAAAATGTCGCAATCACCCAAAGTCAAACCTTCGATAAGTTGCCTTTCAATTGCGAGAGAGGATAATCTGACGTCGCGTGCAACCACAATTTTTTTTGCGCGTGAAGAAAGCACCGCTCCCAAACAGAATGGTATTCTGTCATTTAAGAGTGAATTTGCAAGTGCGCGTATACCGTCGGTTCCGAAAAAAAACATAAAACAATATATTCTTTTTCGCTTTTGCAGGTTACATCTTATCAAATTGGCAATATGAGAAAACGGCGAAATAACCGCAGTATATTTTTTGAGAATTATATAAAAAAGTCCGCAAACGCGGACTTTATCACTCAAAATACGACGATAAACTG
>CAYJCS010000242.1:0-1681 GCA_964368715.1 uncultured Bacteroidaceae bacterium
GTTGTGTACTGTTGCAACATTGATTTGGTGAAAATTCCGATTGTTTCTGTCCTTAAAAAATCATTGGGCATAAGCAATATAAAAATAAGCAACGACGCAAACTGCGCCGTCGTCGGTGAAAACAGATTCGGTGCCGCAAAGGGTGCAAAGGACGTTGTTTTGATAACTCTAGGCACGGGGCTCGGCACAGGAATAATCGCAAACGGAACGCTCCTTACGGGCAACCGTTCTGCAGGCGCGGAAGGCGGCCATATGCAGATAAATATCGGCGGTGCCGTGTGCGGATGCGGAAAAGCGGGACACTACGAGTCGTACGCTTCAGCAACGGGACTTATCCGCCAAACCGAAGCGGCAATGAAAAAACACCCCGAAAGTTTGCTAAGCGAAATTGCAAAAACGGAAGGTTTGAACGGCAAGACTGCGTTTATTGCGGCAAAACAGGGCGACAAGGCAGCGTCCGCCGTACTGAAACGCTATTTCAAATACGTGGGAATGGGACTTGTCAATTTTGGAAACATCTTCTATCCCGAAATCATAATCGTAGGCGGCGCAATGTCAAAAGAGGGCGATTATCTTATTAAGCCTCTTCAAAACTATGTTTCGCGCAACGTTTACGGAAACAAATATAATCCCAAAATAAAAGTGATCGCCGCGGCTTTGGGCGGCGATGCAGGCATTATCGGCGCGGCGTCGCTTGCTATGCCGTCAATTTGAATGAACTTTTGTGAGATAGATTAATGAAAAAAATGTTTATCGACTACAACCCCTATTGCGTGAGGGTTGCGCTGACTTCTGACGGTGAACTGATAGAATTCGGCGTGGAACACTCCACCATGCGCGGGCTTGTTGGAAACATATACAAGGGCAAGGTGGAAAACGTGCTGTCGGGCATGAAAGCCGCCTTTGTCAACATAGGGCTTGAACGCAACGGATTTTTGTACGTGGGCGAATCCCTTGTGGACAGCGGAAGGCTTAAAGACAGCAGAGAGCCAACAAAACTAAACGTTAGCCCGGGCGACGTCATCATGTGCCAAGTTGTCAAAGAGCAGTTTGGATTGAAAGGCGCAAGGCTGACAACAGACGTAACTTTACCCGGATATTTTCTTGTTTTGTTGCCTTCTTCAAACTTTTTCGGTGTGTCGAGAAAAATAGAAGACGACGAAAGACGCACTTATCTTGAAGACTATGTCAAAACGCTATGTCCGCAGAATATGGGGTTTATCATACGTTCTGCGGCAGATAAAGCCTCGAATGATGACATTGAGCGTGAAGCGAAGAAGTTGGTTCGCCTTTGGAACAAGATAAAATCCGACTATGAAAAATCACAGCTGAAATCACTTGTCTTCCGCGACGTGGAACTGTTGGAGCGTGAAATCCGTGACACTTTCAGCGAGGACGTGGACTGCGTGGTTGTCAATGACGCCGATCTTGCCGTCGGGCTTGAAAACAAAGTGGGAAATGCAAAAATAGAGGTCTATGACGGCGTACGCAATATTTTTGCCGAGTACGGAATATCGGAGCAGGTCAACAAACTTTCAGATAGGCGTGTCGACCTGGGGAACGGCGCGTATATCATCATTGACAGAACCGAAGCCTTGACGGTTATCGACGTCAACACCGGCAAATTTGTGGGCGGAAAGGATTTGGAAGACACGGTGTTTAAGACCAATGCCGTTGCCGC
>CAYJCS010000243.1:0-1677 GCA_964368715.1 uncultured Bacteroidaceae bacterium
AGGCTATAATTTGTCTTGGAGTGAAAAATGAAAATCATAATAGCAGGTGCGGGAATCGGTGGTATGGTTGCCGCGGAAAAGTTAAGCAAACTGGGATTTGAAGTCACGGTTTACGAAAAAGCGCCGTCGCTTAACGAGATGCGTTACGACTGGCACGACGACGTTTCTCCCAAAGTTTTTCGTCGCCTGGGTATGGAAATTCCCTCGGAGCATTTTCTAAAACGCTCCTGGACGTTTTGCTCCCCCTTTGAAAAAGAGATAAGAGAATTTTATCAAGACGAAACCGATCCCGATTTATCCATTGAACGCAGACCACTCAATGAAATGCTATATAATCGTGCCGTTAAAAGCGGAGCGGTTTTTGTTTTTGGAGCAACCGTCGAAGCCCCAATAATTGTTGATGGCAGTGTAAAGGGCGTAATTATCGACGGGAAAGAAATCCGTGCAGATATGGTCGTTGACTCTTTGGGTATATTCTCGCCTCTCCGCGCTAAACTCCCCGACGAGTTCGGCATTCAACAATTGCCAAAAGAAAACGAAATTTTTACCGCGTATCGCGCGTTTTACCGTCGCAAAGACGGTTCCCCCGACCCCACATACACAAACAAAGTTTATATGAAACACTTGGGTGAACCGGGCATTTCTTGGTCAATTATCGACAACGACCCCTCGCTTGTAAATGTTCTTGTCGGCAGAATCGGCAATATGACAGAGGGAACCCTAAATCGCGCTTTGGAAGACTTGAAAAAGAACAATTCTATAATCGGCGACGAAGTAATTAGGGGCGGCTATACAACAACTATTCCCGTGCGCTATCCCATAACGAAAATGGTAGCAAACGGATATGCCCTCATCGGCGATGCGGCGTTTTTGACGATACCGCTTTTAGGTTCAGGCATAGCGTCTAGTATGTTGGCCGGCGATTTCTTGGGCGAGGCGGTAGGCAAAAGCCTATCCAACGGCATGAAAAGCGACAAATTGTTCACAGCGGCAAGTCTTTGGAAATATCAGGTAATGTGCTATAGAGAATTTGCCGAACATTGCGGCGTGGACGTTCTTAAACGTTGGATGCTCTCGCTGGACGACGATCTTGTCAACTGGCTTTTCGGCAGCAAAGTATTATCAAACGACGACCTTAAAAAAGTGGCGTCGGGGCATCTTGTCAAGATTACTCCCAAGATGGCTTTGAAAAAAGTATTTGCCGTGGGGCCAAAGAAATTGCATTTGCTTTTGAAAATGAACAATATGATTACAAAGTGCAACAAGGCACAGCGCATAGGCAAAAACATACCGCGCGTTTATAACGAACAGGCAATAAGGTCCTGGCAAAAAAGGCTTTCAAGATCGTATAAATAATTCAATAACAAGCATTTAACATAACAAAAAAAGGGCGATAAAGCCCTTTTTTTGTTATTTGCGTAGATATAATTTTGAATCTGAAATTTAAAAATCTGCGCTCAACTTTGAGCGGGATTGAACAAGCACTTTCACATTACGAAGTTCCGAACAGTCGCCGCAAGGCGCTGTCAGCTCTCCAACTTTGATTGAGTGCGAGTTCGCATTTACTCATTACGAAGTTCCGAACACGAGCCGCATGGCGGCGAGGAAGTGAGCGCCGAGCACCAGATTCAGTGCGCAGGCATAGGCACACCCAGTCGCGGAGCGGAAAGAGGGGGC
>CAYJCS010000244.1:0-1675 GCA_964368715.1 uncultured Bacteroidaceae bacterium
GTGCAAGCATTGCGTCTGCGACTTTCTTAAATCCGGCGAGGTTTGCGCCTGCGACGAGATTGTAGGGCAGATTATAGTAACCAAGTGCTCCGCAAATTTGGTCGTGGATACCTTTCATGATTTGCTTCAAATTCTTGTCCACTTCTTCTGCTGTCCAGCTCAAACGTTCGCTGTTTTGGCTCATTTCAAGTCCGCTTGTACCCACACCGCCGGCGTTGACCGCTTTGGAAGGAGCGATGATTACGCCGTGTTCTTGCAAATACTCAACCGCTTCGTTTGTGGTGGGCATGTTGGAGACTTCGTTGAGAAGCGGAATCCCAAGTTCAACCATCTTTTTGGCGTCGTCGAGGTTGATTTCGTTTTGGCGCGCGCACGGCATATAGATGTCTGCTTTGATGTTGCCCCAAGGCTTCTTGCCGGCGAAGAATTCGCAGCCGAATTTGTCGGAGTAATCCTGCACTCTGTTGCGGCCGGAAGAGCGCATTTCAAGCAAGTAATCGTGCTTTTCGCCGCTTATGCCGTCTTTGTCATAGATAAAGCCGTCGGGACCGGAGACGGTGACAACTTTTCCGCCGAGTTGATTGATTTTCTTTGTTGCACCCCAAGCAACGTTGCCAAAACCGGAGAGGCAGAAAATTTTGCCTTCGATGTCTTGACCTTCGTGCTTCAAAACTTCACAAAGGAAGTAGGTCGCGCCGTAACCAGTGGCTTCCGGACGAATGAGAGAACCGCCGTAGGAAAGACCTTTGCCAGTTAATACACCGTTTTCATAGTCGCCCACGATTTTCTTATATTGACCATATAGATAGCCGATTTCTCTGCCGCCCACGCCCATATCGCCTGCGGGAACGTCCATATTGGGTCCGATGTGACGGTAAAGTTCGTTCATAAAACTTTGGCAGAAACGCATAACTTCGTCGTCGGATTTGCCGGCGGTGTCGAAGTCGCTGCCGCCCTTGCCGCCGCCCATAGGCAGTGAGGTGAGGGAGTTTTTGAATGTCTGTTCAAATCCAAGGAACTTCATTGTGTCGAGATTGACGTCCTTTTGAAAACGCAAACCGCCCTTGTAAGGTCCGATAGCATTGTTGAACTGGACGCGGAAACCGCGGTTGACGTGTTGCATGCCGTTATCGTCCATCCACGGAACGCGGAAGATAATCTGACGGTCGGGTTCGACTAGGCGTTCCAATATTACGTTTTTGCGCAATTGAGCTTCGTTTTGCTTGACGGCTGGCTCAATGGATGTAAAAACTTCTTTGACAGTCTGCATAAACTGCGGTTCGCCGGGATTTTTCGCTATTGTGCTTTCGATAACTTCTGAAATGTAAGACATATTTTCCTCCCTTACTATATTTCTCAGAAAACAAACGAATTATTTTTGCATGAATGCTACTCATTTGCATTTTGAATTATAACACTCCTAACGTCAAAGTCAACCGCACAATCCAATAATTTATTTCACAATTAAATCATTTGTGGACATCGAGAGGTTGACGGCACCATATATGCGGTATGCGAAAATTTCGCAAATGTCTATTGAAAAGCCCTCGCGTATATGATATTATTGACTAAATAATTCATTTCGTATAGTGAGTTAAATGACGCATGCATACTTAACGGACTTACTGTGCAAAACTATGAAAAGGAGAATATTATGGACCAACAAAGCATTAGC
>CAYJCS010000245.1:0-1645 GCA_964368715.1 uncultured Bacteroidaceae bacterium
ATTTAAAGGAGATTATTATGACCTCTATACTATCAGCAATGAGCACGACCGACATCGTTATTACCGTTTTTGGTGTTGTGCTCGGTTTGGTGTTACTTTTAGTTTTAGCGTCGCTTTTGGTTTTTAAAAGATTGTTTGCTCGTCCCAAGGCCGTTTACAAACCCAATGCCATCACCTACAAAATGATGGGGAAAGAACTTGACAATCTCAACAAATTTAATGCAGACAACCTTGTCGAATTAAAAAAGTTGCCAAGTGAAAGAATAACCGTGCGTTCCGACGACGGTCTTACACTGAGCGGATATTTCTACAAATGCGGCAAGGATACCGACAAAGCGGTTTTGCTTTCGCACGGATTTAACTCCACTTGTTACAATACATATCCGGCGCAGGCGAGATTTTATCTTGAAAGCGGTTTTGACGTGTTTATGTTGAATCACCGCGCGCATGAACAAAGCGAAGGTGCATATTCGGGTTTTGCTCAATTAGAGGGCAAAGATTTGCTCAAATGGCTGGAATTTATTATTAATAAAAATCCCGATTATAAAATTGTTATGCACGGCAATTCCATGGGCGCGGCCGCGGTTATGGAAGCGTCATGTCTTGATTTGCCGAAAAACGTAAAATGCATAATTTCCGACTGCGGATTTACCTCAACGAAAGAAGAGTTGGAATATCAGATGAAAAATATGTTTCACGTCCCTGCTTTTCCGATACTCAACATCATCGGTTTTTTCTGCAAAGCGATTGCAAAGTTTGATCTAAACGGCATCAGCGCGCTTGAATCGGTAAAGAACAGCAAGGTGCCGATTATGTTTGTCCACGGCAAAAAGGACGCCACAGTGCCTTATTCTATGGGAGAGGCTTGTTATAACGCTTGCGGAAGTCCTAAAAAACTGGTGCTGTACGAAAACACGGGGCACGGACAGAGTTATTTTAAAAACACTGAAGCATACAAAAAAGAGATGCTTGCGTTTACGGGCGAATATATGGTTTAATGTATACTAGCGGGGAGGGGGTATTATGGCAAAAAAAGCGGCAATCACGAACAGGCTAATGTCCAAAAAGGAATTGTTTGCCTACGCTTTCGGTTTGTTCGGATTTCAAATTATAGTTGGTTATCTGACTTCGTACCAAGCGAGTTTTTTCAACAAAATAATGGGAGCGGACTTTGCAATCGTCGGCACGATTTTGCTCGTTTGCAAACTTATAAGCGCAGTTTTTGACCCTGCCATAGGCAACCTCATCGACCGCACCAAGAGTAAAATCGGAAAATTGAAGCCCTTTATGTGGTATTCGATTCCCGCTTTGATAATTTTTACGATAATTATCTTTTCACCTTTTGAGTCACTTAAATCGGCAAGCGATCCCGTGCTGTATTTTTACATATTCATCACTTATTTCTTGTGGTGCATAGCCATGACTCTTGGTGATATACCGTCGCAAGCAATGTCAGCCGTTATAACCACGGACAATAAAGAGCGCGATGCGGCAATCACGCTTTCAAGCACTTTTAAGACTGTCGGTCTTGTTATGCCTGCCGTAATTATGCCGGTTGTGTGCTGGTGCGTGCCGGGCGGAAACACACCGTTTTCTGAAAATGCGGGCGGATTTAATGAACTGGAATATCTTATATCCGCTATTG
>CAYJCS010000246.1:0-1639 GCA_964368715.1 uncultured Bacteroidaceae bacterium
CTTCATTGATTGTGTCGATAAGTGCAATACCGGCTTGTGTAGCTTGCAGATTTTTCTTGACTTTTTTGATATAATAACTTTTAAATAGAGTCTCGATGATAGCAGCTCTAGTAGAAGGACGGCCTATGCCGTTTTCTTCCATCGCCTTGACCAATGTCGCGTCGGTATAGCGCGACGGCGGTTTTGTGAATTTCTGTTCCTTGACCGTATCGGCATATTCCAGTTTTTCTCCCTTGCTTAGGTCCGGGAGCGTTGCCATTTCGTCACTGTCCTCTTCTTTGTCGGAAGTTGCGGTGTAGACTGCTGTGTAACCTTTGAATTTGACGCTTCTTCCGCGAACGGTAAATCCGATGTCCGCCGCCGGCGTTTTGCCTTTGATATGGACGTTCATCACGTTGAAAACGGCGTTTGTCATCTGCGACGCCAAAAAGCGCTCGTAGATAAGTTTGTACAAACGGAGTTGATCGCGTTCGATTTTTCCTTCAAGCGACTGAGGCGTGCGCTCCAAAGATATCGGGCGTATTGCTTCGTGTGCATCTTGCGCGGCGTCAGACGTTTTGTAAACGTTTTGCGAGGACGGCGCGTATTCTCTGCCGAAGTGGTGTTTGATATAGTCGAGAGCCACCGCTCCGAATTCCGGAGATACGCGGACGCTGTCGGTACGGATATAGGTAATCAGAGCGTCCTGACCTTCCCCTGCGATTTCTGTGCCTTCGTAGAGTTGCTGTGCAATGCGCATTGAGCGGTCGGAAGTCATATTGAGCTTGTGACTGGCTTCTTGCTGAAGCGTGCTCGTTGTGAACGGAGGTGCGGGCTTTGATACCGCCGTGCCTTTTTTCACCTCGTCGACGCTGTATGACGCCGATTTCATAAGATCGGTGATTTCCGTCGCAAGTGCCTCGTTCTCAACTTTGATTTTTTCATCTTTGTAATCGTTTAATACGGCTTTAAAAAGATTTGATTTGGTGCGCGGCACGTTTGCTTTTGCAAGCATAGCGGCAATAGACCAATATTCTTCGGGAACGAACGCGCGGATTTCCTTTTCTCTGTCCACAATCATTTTGAGCGCAGCAGACTGCACTCTTCCTGCGGAAGAACCGCTTTTTATTCTTTGAGAAAGTATCGGAGAAATTTTGTATCCGACAAGTCTGTCGAGAATTCGGCGCGCCTGTTGGCTGTTCACCAAATTCATGTCGATGCTGCGGGGATGCTGCATAGCCTCTTTAACGGCTTTTAAAGAAATTTCGTTAAACTCGATGCGTACAGCGTCGCCCTTTATGCCAAGTTGGTTTTTAAGATGCCAACTTATCGCTTCTCCCTCGCGGTCAGGGTCGGTTGCGAGATAGACAACGCTAAACTTCTCCGCCGCCGCGGAAAGACGCTTTACGATTTCTTCTTTATCTTTGGATACTACATACTGCGGAACAAAACCGTTGTCGACGTCGATTCCCAAACTTTTGGGAGGCAAGTCGCAAACGTGTCCTTTTGACGCCATAACGGTGGCATCGTTACCGAGATATTTTTGAATGGTCTTCGCCTTGTGCGGAGACTCAACGATAATCAGTTGTTTCATCTTTCTCCTTTTCTATGCCAGGCTATAATAGTTGCCGCTTGTTTGCTCTATTATGCCGTTTAGTTC
>CAYJCS010000247.1:0-1628 GCA_964368715.1 uncultured Bacteroidaceae bacterium
AAAGCCGCGGCAATATGAGTGGGCTGCTGTTCTTTTATAATGCGTAGCAAAAGGTTCAAAAAACCGAAAATCGCACCCGTATAGTCACCCTTCGAACTTTTTAAGTTTGGAAGAGCGTGGTAGGCGCGATGCAATAGGCTGTTGCTGTCAATCAATAAAATTTTGTTGCTCACAATCACTCGTTATACGGAAGGATGATACCGGCGTCAAGCAGGCGCATAGCGTCGTTGTAGCCCTGTTTTCGCATCTTTCCGAATTTCTCCTCGTTGAAGGCCATTGCCAATCCCAAATCTTCTCTGGGAGTTATATAAATAACGTCAAGGCCGTCACGTTCCAAGCGGCGTTTTGGCGCTTTTGATTCCACATTCGTACGGATTGCAATCATCTTTTTGTAGCCGTTGCGTGCAAGCAGATTTATCGGCATATTGTCATACACTCCGCCGTCTATGTATTTTTTGCCGTCGATCTCTTTGGGCGGGAAGATTGGGAAAGTTGCGGACGCCACAATAAAATCAATCATCTTGCCGATAGGGACTTCTTCTTTCATAACTTCCACAGGTTTCATATCGGTTATGTTGTAAGTCACAAGACCAAAATCCATTTTTGAACGCCTTATGCTATTTTCGTCAAGATGGCCGTAAATAAACTTCTCTGATTTGACATAGGAATCGCGTATCATTTCGCGCAGGCTAGTTAACTTTCTGCCGGCATACGACATCATATCCAAATCGAAATCCTTATTTTTGTATCTCGACAGCCATTCCTCGTCAATTTCAAAGACCGTGGACAGAGTGACCGTATCCCAAAGTTGGGACAGCTTGTTCAGGCCTCTTGACACGATGACAGCGCCGTTTAACGCACCGATAGAAGTGCCTGCGACGCCGTCAAAAACTACGCCGGCCTCTTTTAGTGCTTCTATCGCACCGACTTGATAAACGCCTTTGGCGCCTCCGCCCTCAAGCACTAGTCCCAGTTTTTTGGAATTATCTTTTGTCATAAAACGCAATACCTTAAAAATCGCTCCTCGTCTATGTTGCGAAGATACACTTTTACAGGATATATTTTAACCTAAAAGAGCGTGATTTGTCAAACCTTTTGGATTTGCGGACTTGCTACCCTTTGGCGATACAAATAAATCGGCCATATAGCGATATACAACTAAGAGCAACTAGGTTAATGGCAACCAAACCAAAAATTATTAACAAAAAACCGCCCATTTTGCAAATAGCGATTAAGGAGCGGTTTTCATTTTCTGTTAATGTTTTGCAAAAATTCTGCTTTCAGTATTTAGCCGTTTATTATCGGTTTAACTTCCTCGCCGTGAAGTTTGTCAATCAGTTTGCTCACAACATAAGTCTTACCGGGATAAACATCTTTTATACTGTTGTCGTATGCCCAGACTCTCGTATACGGCAATTTGCCAAAGATCTTTCCGGTTGAACTGTCGGTTGCCGCAAGGTCGTCAGTGTCGAATGATTTCCAGCGCGTGTCCTCACTGCTAAACTGCAAATAAGAAGGCTCCACCAACCCGGTTGTCATTCCGCCCAAATGGAAGTGCGCCACGCCGTTGTAGGTGTAACGGTAAGATGCAAAGAACGGGTCCGTTTCCAACATATTGCGCAAAAGAC
>CAYJCS010000248.1:0-1616 GCA_964368715.1 uncultured Bacteroidaceae bacterium
TATGTGCCCAACGAATACGGCACGGACGACCGCACAACGCATATGAGCATTTCTGCCAAGTTCACCGAAGGTCTGTACGGTTCTATTGACATTGTGGAGTTTGGCTTGAATGCTCATAAGAGCGGCGACTATCTTGGCAAGTTGTATGAAAATTACAACGCGACGACGCACGCCGGACTCACAAGATACAACCACATTGTAGGAGGATTTATAGCCCTCGAAAGCGGGGAAGAATACAGCGGACAGCGCTATAACATCGTTACTGCAGGAGCAACGGAAAGAGGGAAGTATAAGCAGTCGGGAACTTTGTATGTTAAGCGCACCGATGCAGAGCTTGAAGCGGCGGCAGTCGGCACCGGCTTTAACTTTCTACCTGCTTTAAACGGCGCATACAAGTATCGAGAAGACGGTTATACTGTTTCCGAAACCGGAAACAAGGTAATTGCATACACCGAGGCTTATAACATAGCGACAGGTGAAATCGGGCTGCAAAGCATCGGAGTCGGTCTCAACCTTGCTCTTACGATAACTTCCGCAGGACTCGGTGCCTATGACGAAGGATTTAATGAAACGTTTATCAACTGGGCTCTTGGTTTGCTCGGCGGACTGCTTGGCGGAATTGACCTAATAAACGGCTATACCGCACTTACCACAGTTGAAATGAACGGACAGAATGCTTATGTTGCGCTCACGTCTGCTGAACTCAACGGTATATACACCGTGCTGTGTGAATCTGAAAAAGATCCTACCAGTTCGTCGTATTACCCAATCGGCAGTGCCCGTGAAAAGAGCGGAAGCAACTATTTCGCGACTGCAGATACGACTTATTTGTCTTCAAAAACCTATTATAAGTTCGAGGATACGCGTTACACCGGACAAAGATATGACGTAAACGGAACCGCAAACGCCAACGGCGTGTACAAGAAAGTGCTTAGCGGTAAGTATTACGGCACGCGCTACTCACTGGTGGAAGATAAATATGTTGAAGACGCAAACGGCAACTATAAGTCCAGTTTCGGCCTCACGTTGCCTTCGCAGACATTTGTCCTTGATATCGCTGTGAAAGCGGATATCAACCTGCCTGCAATTTTGGCATACGGCATCGGCGGTATAATCTACAGCGATATTGCTCTTGATATAACTATCGGCGCACTTTCCAACGAGAAGTTCTTGTCAGCCTACTATCTTGGCTCTTCAAGGCTTCAAAAGACCAACAACATTTATAAACTAAGCCCGAACGGAACAACGTTCTCCGACGCACTTTACGTCGACGCCGGCGGCCTTGGACTTGGCAAGATTAAACTCCAGGGCTTTGCGGGAATCTTAGGCGGCAAACAGGCAACGGTGGACGTAAATGCGGGTTCGGCTTCAGATGCTATGTCGGCGGGAGGCGAGAATGCGAGCGCTTCTCCCACCGAGGACGAAACTGCTGTAGCAACAGCGATGGCAATATTCCTGGAAATTGAACTTGAACCCGGCAGACTTGCAATTAAGATGGAACGCAGCATGCTCGAAGTCTTACTTGGAATTCTGGGCTTGGATTTGTCAACTCTGGGCATCACTCTGCCTCCCATTCAGTCTGTGGCGCTTGTGCTGAATTATGACCTTGTTCCGGG
>CAYJCS010000249.1:0-1581 GCA_964368715.1 uncultured Bacteroidaceae bacterium
TATATAAACATTGTTCCGATACCTTCGTCGGAGAGGATTTCAATAAGTATTGAATGCAAAACCGTGCCGTCGATTATAAACACCTGTTTGACGCCGCGGCGTATGGCTTCCACACAGCATTCAACCTTTGAAATCGTGCCGCCGTAGATAATTCCTTCTTTGACTAGACGCGGCACTTCGCTGACGTTTAGCACAGAAATAAGACTTGATTGGTCGTTTTTGTCGCGTAAAATACCCTTTTGGTCAGTCATATTGATAAGGCACTTTGCTTTCAGTTCACCAGCTAGCCTTGCTGCAACAAGGTCGGCGCAGATGCTGTATACGTTGCCGTTTTGGTCAAAACCTATTGGGCTGACAACAGGAATGGCACCGGAATTGAGAGCGGTCACAAGCGGAGCGACGTTGACTTTTGTAATTGTGCCCGTGTAGCCCGTTTCTTTGCCAATCGGCACGGACTCTATCATATGTCCGTCGATTCCACAAAGCCCAACTGCATTGCCGCCTGCAAGTTCTATCAAATTAACAAGGTTCTTGTTGACCTTGCCCGCAAGCACCATTTGCACTATTTCCATTGTTTGAGCATCGGTTTTTTTGACGCCGTCGACGTATTCCTGTTTGACGTTTAGCCTATCCATAACCTGCTCGATTTCGCTGCTGCCGCCGTGTACCAGCACAACCTTAACTCCGATTTGCTGCAGCAAAACGATGTCTTTCATAACGCCTGCTTTGACATTTTGGTCGCTCATTGGGTTGCCGCCGTATTTGACGACGATAATTTCGCCGGTGTATTTTTTTATATAAGGCAAAGCCTGAACAAGAATCTCTGCTTTGGATTCGTTATTTATTTGCATAATAATCTCCTTATTTTCCGACGCTGTAAGCGGATATCGATGCCATTTTTTTTCACAAAGACTTTTTTCGACCTACTTGCCAACTTTTTGTCATTTGACAAACATAATAAAACAAATCTGGATGACTTTTATTTTTGCGTTTTAGAGTTAACAAAAGCCTTCAGTTCAACCGCTTGATTTTTTACCGACTCGCTTGACGCTCCGCCGTATGAACCTCGCTTTTCGGCACAGTTTTTCATATCTACGGTCTGATATATATCGTCGCCAAACAGCGGACTGAACTTCTTGTATTCTTCAAGCGGCAATTCTTCGAGCGTCATAATTTTTTCTATGCAGTAAGCAACCAGTTCTCCGGTTATTTTGTAGGCGTCACGGAAAGGAATTCCTTTGCCCACAAGATAGTCCGCACAGTCGGTAGCGTTGATAAAACCTTTTTTTGCGGCGGCAAGCATATTGCCCTCGTTTACGCTCATTGTGCCAATCATAGAGGTGAAAACGTTCAAGCACAAAAGAACCGTATCTAGGCTGTCAAAAACGCTCTCTTTGTCTTCCTGCATATCCTTGTTGTAGGCAAGCGGCAGTCCTTTCATAACTGTCAAGATGCTGAACAGATTGCCGTACACTCTGCCGGTTTTTCCGCGGACAAGTTCTGCCATATCGGGGTTTTTCTTTTGGGGCAATTCTTTCGCAATATGCATTTGCAAACTTTAAGAAAAACGTTGCGGCTGCG
>CAYJCS010000250.1:0-1535 GCA_964368715.1 uncultured Bacteroidaceae bacterium
TTCTCCTTTAAGTTAAGCTATAGTATTCTCTTATGGTTTCATCAACCATTTTTAGGTCGTTATCAATCTCACGCTCAAACATTCCCATAGGTGATTTAACGGTTGTTTTTCCGTCGGACTGCGTGATGAATTTATGAGTGTTCCCGTCGGTGTCACAGAGTAAGACAATGCTGAACAACCCCTCGACGGTAAGCTGATTGTCGAGCATTTTGCCAATTGTCTTTGCCTTGATTTTGCCGAAATCAGTTGTTTCACAGTGATGTAAAAAATACACGATTTTATCGTCGTCTATCTCGTCAATACAAAAGTTAATCAGGTTTTGAAAATTGACCGCCATGTCGGTGAATTTTCCGTAGCCTACGTCTTTTGCGTGATCGAAACTGTCAAACGCGAGTAAATACTGGCTGTCGTCAATAACATACGTCTTGACCTTACCGTTTTTAATAGCCGATTTTATCACGTCGTAACGGCTAAATCCTTTTTGCTTTGCAACTCGGCTGACGCTGTAAGGCTTTATATCGGACTTAAACGGCAGCGGCTTGCCCGCAACGTTCATCACTCCGATTTCATTGCCTTTGAAATTTCGCAGGGAGGTTGATTTTCCGCTCCCGCTCTCGCCTAATATTAATACGGGTAATCCCATGGTTAATCTCCTTTCTTGGTTCCTGTAATTTCCCCTGTTGTTTCAATAGGACAAAACTCCGGCAATCCTGCATAAAACGGATTGTATATCATTTCATTTGCTACTCTGCACCAGAATCGCTTTAAATCACCTTCTGCGCGGCAAAACGGGCAGTAACAGCATTTTACCTTATCTTCCGGGAAAAACACGGGAACGCTTAAAATTCCTTTCGTAAAGTAGGTAACGCCGCCCTTGAATTCCTCAGCCATTAAACTCCGCCTCCTCGACGCCGTAAAATTCGAGCGCGCAGGACTTTGTGCAAAAAGCGTTGCTTTCGCTGTCCTCAAAAAATGTTTCTTCGGCGGTCAGCTCACAGCCGCATTGCGCACAATTCCCGATCACCTTTGGCGGATCAGCGTTCGGACACGTCGCAGGGCATGCCGAACATTTGCATATTTTACACATTGTTTTCCTCCTTGACTTTATCTG
This sequence comes from uncultured Bacteroidaceae bacterium, assembly GCA_964368715.1. Classification (GTDB taxonomy): domain Bacteria; phylum Bacillota; class Clostridia; order Christensenellales; family CAG-917; genus RGIG4097. The sequence continues at coordinate 1,112 of CAYJCS010000250.1, forward strand.
AAAAATCGAGTAAAATAAAAATAGGTTTTTATGCAAAACTTTTATTTTGACCGTTCAAGCGTTGCCGCGCTTGGCGGTCTTTTTCTTTTCTCTTAGCTTTCTTTGCATTTCCGCACGCTTTATTCGGCAGTCAAAACACTTTTTATGCTTCTCGTCGCCTTTTAACGGCTTGTTGCATATCGTGCACCGCCGTTCTTCTTCGCGCTGCTTAACCATTGCACTGACTTCTCGCCCGTAACGTATTGCGCATGAAATGCAGTATACTTTGCCCGACAACGTCCGTGAATCCTTGCGCTGACATCGCGGGCAAATATGATTTGACTTGAAATAGGCGTATCGCTCTTTTTTGTTCACGTCTTGTCCTCCAATAGTCCGATGTACGGCATTGCCGCCGCGCTGTGGTGCTTTTCAAAGCTTGCCTTGT
>CAYJCS010000251.1:0-1353 GCA_964368715.1 uncultured Bacteroidaceae bacterium
TTTTGCCGTTCGCGTGCCTTTGCGCGGTGGGGGTGCCCCCTCTTTCCGCTTCGCGACTAGGTGTGCCTATGCCTGCGCACCTTTGTCTTGCACTCAGCACTCGATTCGGTCGCCGCCCTGCGGCGACTGTTAGCAACTTCGTAATTAGTGAGTGCGTGCTCTCTCTCGTTCGGGTGGGCTTTTATCCGCGCCCTGCGCGGATTTTCGCAACTTCGTAAGTTGCCGACGTCCGTTTATTGGTACGCACGTCAGAGTATAGTAGAGCAAGTTCTCAGCACTCACTTTCTCGCCGCCCTGCGGCTCGCGTTTGGAACTTCGTAATGAATAAAGTGCGTGAATTATTCGCTTAACAAACAAAAATTATTTCTTTTTATATTTCATAAAAATGATAATCAGCACCGCAAAGCCCAAAAGAAGCCCTGCCGCTGCACTTACAATTCTTATAACGAATTCTGTTGCTGCGAGAAGTGTTGTCATCATAGTTATGCATTATACTTAATAATGAATGGTCTGTCAATAAAAGTATAATTAACCAAATAATATTTGATTATATTCCTAAATTTTTTATAAAATTATGCAAAGATTTTGGCAAACTTTATACAAAAATGGGTTGTATATCCGCCATATATAATGTATAATATCTAAATAACGATGCTATACAATTTTATATGCTTCGACTATTAAGGAACCATTATGAAAATCGCTGTATACGCCAAAGAATCGCTAGCCGCAAACACGTACAAATCCGCTCTTGTTGAAAAACTTTCAAAAGCGGAAGGTTTTTCTGTTATGGAAGTAAGTTTAAAACAGGACGGTGCCATCATTGATGTTCCGTCAGACAGCGATAGGATGTTGGTATTCGGCGGCGACGGCACTATGCTTGTCGCTGCAAAGTCAACTTCATTGCCGATTTTGGGGATAAATTTGGGCAACCTAGGTTTTTTGACAGAGCTTGAGGCAGATACACCTTTGGGCACAGTTGTAAGTGCACTGAAAAACGGCTATATTAACGAGCGTATAATGCTAAAAGCGTCCTATAACGGCTTTCAAGCCGATGCTTTAAACGACGTAACAATCAAAAGTTCAACCGCTCGTCCTATCGTTTTGAACCTTTATATAGACGGAAACTTTGTTGATTCATACCACAGCGACGGCGTTATCGTTTGCACGCCGACAGGTTCAACCGCCTATTCACTATCTGCAGGCGGCCCCGTGATTGAGCCAAATGTCGACGCGTTCGTCATAAATCCGGTTTGTCCGCACTCACTTCATTCGCGTCCGATGGTAATATCTACAAATTCGGTTATAGAAATGTCGCTTTGCGGCGGTGAAGGCGCGCACGTCGTAGTGGAC
>CAYJCS010000252.1:0-1212 GCA_964368715.1 uncultured Bacteroidaceae bacterium
AGCCGATAGTCTTTATGCTTTGGGGCGGGAACGCACGCAGCAAAAAGGCGCTTATCACTTCTCCGTGGCATTTGGTATTGGAGTGCGCGCATCCCTCGCCGCTCAGTGCATACAACGGTTTTTTCGGCTGTGGGCATTTTTTGAAGTGCAACGAGTTTTTGACAAAAAACGGACAAAAACCAATAGATTGGCGCACTTAAATGAAAGGATAACCGTATGATTGACAAAGATATCGAAAGGATAAATTATCTTTACCGCAAATCAAAAGAGTCTGGTCTTACAGAAACTGAAAAAGCCGAACAGGCAAAACTTAGGCGCAAGTATATCGACAGTGCTGTTGGCAATTTGCGCTCACAGTTGGGTAATGTCCATATTGTGAAAGAAGAGGAAACATTTACAGCCGTAGCAGTGTCGGATAAATATGCAAAAGATAGAAACAGAGCTCAAGAATAAGGGTGACTTTTGTTAATTTGCACTCAATACGATAAAATTAGACATAAGAGTTGATTTCAAAACGCCCGCAAAATGCGGGCGTTTTAAATTATTAACAAAATGACTCAGATTAGATTTGCTCGAAAAAAGATTGGGGATGAATGCAAACAGGGCATTCAGAGGGGGCTTTTAAACCAAAGTGAATGTGTCCGCAGTTGCGGCACTTCCATGCCACAGTGCTGCCGTCCTCGCTTTCAAAAACTTTTCCTGCCTTTACAAGCGCTGCCAATCTCAGATAGCGTTGTTCGTGACTGTTTTCAATTTCCGCCACGCCGCGCATCTGTTTTGCTATCACAAAAAAGCCTTCGGCCTCGGCTTCGTCAGCCATTTGGTTGTACATATTTGTCCATTCTTCATGTTCACCTGCTGCCGCGTCAATCAAATTGGCGTACGTGTCGTCAATGCCGTGGAAATGTTTAAACCATAGTTTGGCGTGTTCCTTTTCATTTTCGGCGGTTTCAAGAAACAACTCGGCAATCTTTTCGTAGCCGTCTTTTTTCGCTTTGCTCGCGTAATACGTATACTTGTTGCGCGCCTGACTTTCACCGCCAAAAGCCGCCATCAAATTTTTTTCGGTTTTACTGCCTTTTAGTTCCATATAAATTTACCTCCTGATTAATAAGCATAATTGTTCGATATAGTTTTTACATAAATCGAATAAAAATCCTCTTAAAAAACTTGTGAAATAATGAAAAGCGTTTGACAAAGCAACACCACAAT